>NZ_CP101834.1 GCF_024498355.1 Bacillus pumilus | reverse complement strand
TTATTCCAAGTAACTAAGACAAAATAATGCTCATTTTTTTGCGAGTAACTTTTCATATTTTCTGAAATAATTTCTTGAACACCGTATTTTTCAACCTTTGTTTCATGCGTTTTTGTTATCATCACGAATAAGCTCATGATTAAAAGAATTACAAGCAACAGCCAGACTTTTTTTTGCTTTAAGATTCGATCTGAATTACTCATTTTGCTCCTTTAAAAAAGCCATAAATTCTATTAAAGTATTCTTGCGTCGTTTGGATCCAACCAGGCAACTCTACACCCTCTTTCACAGGTAAACTTGAAAACAATTTACAAAAGAAAAGGGTTATAGAAATCAACAGAGCAACTTTCAAGAGAAAAATTAAAACTCGCGCATAATCAAATTTTAATAATGCATGTAACTTCCGTCTGGCTATTTGTTTATTGTGTAATCTTTTGAGATCCTGTTTTTTTTTCAATTCACTTGCTACTTCAATTTCAACGATGTTTTCAAAGTCTAGTCCTTGGCTTTCTAAAGTAATTGTTGCATAGTCTTTAGATTTTTTATGTGCTTCCTTCGAAGTCGGCTTTTTTAACAATAGAACTGCCTCCTTCAAGCTAAATTTATTAAAATGCATGTCTTTTGAATAACAAAGTTTTTGACTATAAATTGGTGAAGAGTATTGTTATCTTTACAATAAACATCCACCCTTTTCTTTTTTTGAACATCAGTGCCAACCGGCACCCGAACCTTTTTGTCCCTTACTTCCTTCAAACTCGCAGTAATTTTTACAGATTGCATACTTTCTTCTTCACCTTTACCTTCCCCGGTCATTTTTATATTAGTAGCTGCAGCGCGGAATGGATTTGTTCTGTATCAAACAAACCTCTCACCCCCTTTATGGCATAAAAAAAACAATGCTTTGCATTGTTACGCCACTGCTGTGTTTAATTTATTCTTCAGGAATGTCACTCCTAGCTGTACAACTTCCGGCATTGCGACACTCATTATTGAGATAACCAATGATCCCACAATGATTGAACCAATTCCGTGAATCGAACGATCTGCGTTGGCTTCAAACAACCTCTCACCCCCTTTAATGGCATAAAAAAAACAATGCTTTGCATTGTTACGCCACTGCTGTGTTTAATTTATTCTTCAGGAATGTCACTCCTAGCTGTACAACTTCCGGCATTGCGACACTCATTATTGAGATAACCAATGATCCCACAATGATTGAACCAATTCCGTGAATCGAACGATCTGCGTTGGCTTCAAACAATCTCTCACCCCTTTAATGGCATAAAAAAAACAATGCTTTGCATTGTTACGCCACTGCTGTGTTTAATTTATTCTTCAGGAATGTCACTCCTAGCTGTACAACTTCCGGCATTGCGACACTCATTATTGAGATAACCAATGATCCCACAATGATTGAACCAATTCCGTGAATCGAACGATCTGCGTTGGCTTCAAACAATCTCTCACCCCCTTTAATGGCATAAAAAAAAACAATGCTTTGCATTGTTACGCCTAAACTTTAAGTATTATCGAGGTATCAACAAAGTATAATATTTTTTCAACCAATTCTGGCATTTCGTCTAAAAATTCGCCCACAATATAAACCGTACCAGCTAAAAATGATAACAATGCAATAAAAATTAATGAACGTTTTATATTGCCTACAAAAATTATGATCACCTCACGTTTCTTACATTTGATGACGCGCTACCATTCAATGCAAAAGGTATTGATGGAAGATCAAAAAGTTAATTTCAGCTTCTCCCTTTAGTTTGTAATTAATCTCTTCTCCAAACTGCGCCTTTTGATTTCCTGATAGACTAACCACAGTAAACTTTCCTCCAAAATTTTTTTCACTGTACAACTTTATCTGGTTTTGGGCATCATTAGTTAGCCCACCATACCTTTCTATTTGATCATTTACATATCTTTTCATATCAATTGCCTGAGTAAAGGGCAGGGCAATTGTTGCAGCTGATAAGATGCCGAAAAACAAAAGAGAGAATGCTATGATCATATTCGTTAATGTAACATTTTGTTCATCCATGAACACACCCCCTATTCAAAATTCAAATTAGTTAATAAATCATAAATTGCAGCACTCATCACTCCAATAAAGATTATAAATTGCGCTAGTGTGATTTTCGTTGGGAAGAATGCAAATCTATTGAGTTTAATTCTTACAATCTCATCAATCCCATCGAACAACTCATTACTTGCCTTTTTCCCAAGCTCATTTATAACCTGTTCATCCGTAGCTTGTTGTTCATAATCATACAGAATTGTCATAAATGATACAGCACTATCAGTTCCACCTGATTCAATTGCAAATCTTTTATAAGGTTCAATTGATCCTGGATACATCCTTATATCAAAAAGTAATTTTTCTAAGGATTTTTTCAATTCTAACTCATCTGGCTTATTATCGACTACATCATCGATTCTTCTTACAATATTCTTTAATATTGAATAGACATTGTTAGTTCTGTCTTTAAGATATGGGAGAACAATTCGCATAAACTTAGCAAAAACCAATTGTTTTTTAAACAAAAAGAATTGATACTCTTTCCTTGCTTTCTTGTAATCGGTAAACCAAACATAAAAAAACAAAACAATCATAAACAAAAACCATAGCTTATTAATTAGTAAACCAGGGGGAACTGCAGCTAATGTAATTAAACAGGATTTAAAGAATCGTCGACGTTGAAAGGACAAAAAATGCTTCTCGGTATAACCCATTTTAAGTACCATCTCATATAGGTCGGGTTCAGCAAATGTATGCCATATTGATTTTTTGCTCAAAGTGTTACCTCCATCACATTATCATCTGCCATTTGGCTTTCTTTTCGCGTATAAAGTTTTGCCATATAAATAAGATAAATTGTACTGAAAACCCAACTAAAAGGTGTATGAGCATACGCATCAATAAACTTGTCCCACCCTAGAAATCCTGTGAGTACAACTATTACTGCTACACCATACATTGCCGAAAGTCTAAATTCTCTTTCATGTCTATCTTTTCTTCGAATGTATTTCTTTTGCATCTCTTTAACTTCATTATGATATTTGGTAATCTCCATCATTGATTCGCTACTTCTTCTACCTTCCAGCATTGACGTTAACAACTGTTCAACAAACATATCAAAGGGAATATCCATTGAATACTTTTTTCGAAGGTCGTTGAATAGACTAATTTTCTCTTGATTAGTCGCATCACGTAACCCTCCTTCCAAGTACAACAAGTCTTTTTGGAATTCTCCAGTTGCTCTGTAAGTGTATAATTTCAATGCACTTTGGACCGTAAGATTTTCATTAGATAAGAATTGAGTCATTTCATTAACAAATCTATTCCTTTCTTCAAACGAATCCAAATAGTATGCCTTTTTTATATTTCGTGGCAAACCAACTTTAAAAGAATAAAAAACAGCTGTAAATCCTGCTAGTAACGATAACCACCAGTAGTAGTAGAGTGAAAAAACAAGACCTGCAGCCACTAAAAATGGAATAAATATCTCTCGATAAATATCCTTACCTTTGATCGGTTCACCATAGGCGATCTTATAGGCATTTAACTCTTCTAAATTAAATAAACGCCCTCTCTGCTTCATAATACCTTCTCCTCTATTGTATCTACAAAGCAAGAAGGGATTTTAATACCCGCGTCGGATAGTTTTAGTTCTAGATCGGATGATATGCGGCCATACTCAATTCTTTCACTTCCATTATGCAAGACATTTTTTTTGAATAAGATGTTAATTTCCTGCTTTGGAGTATACTCTGCAATTTCATCAATATATCTAAAAGGAATACCATTAATAAAAATTTTTGTAACATGAATCCCAATTTGAAAACCGTCAAAGAAGTCTTGAAGAAATGTTGACTCATTTATATTTCTACCTTGTCCAGCCATATAAAACATTCTTCTTGGAATTGTCTTAGTAGAACTAGCATGTAAACTACTTATTACATGGTGCCCCGTAATTGTAGCTTCGACAGCCTCATATGCCTCCGATCCAAGCAATTCAGTTGGCATAATCCAAACCGCGTGATTACGCATAGCTGCCTTAATCAAATCAGATTGGGTTAAATTCTCTCTGGTTCTCCAAGAATAAATATCCTTCTCTGGGTATAGTTCCTTCATGAAAGTTTCCATTTCTTCTTCAATACTTATAATACGTTCCTCAAATGGGATAGGACTTGTTAGATATTTTTGTAATTCAGTTTTCCCTGTACCAGTTGGGCCAGCTATTAAAGTGCTACACCCAACTTTGATTAAGCTTTTTAAAAGATCGGAAACTTGCTTTGAAGCAATTTCCACAAATGCATTATCATCAATGACTAATCTTTTACTTAATACCCTCATTGAAAGTGTAGGCCCGTAATGCGCGTTATGAGGATGAACTGCGCTCAACCTTATATCATCAACTGCAGCACTTAAAATAGGATGATTTGAATTAAATTCCTTATCCTCATCAGTCGCAAATGATTGAATAAGCCTATCAAAATAATCTGTTGGGATGTCAGAAATATCATATCTCTCTTTGGGCCTATTATTGGCCTCTACAATTAAATCTGTTCCATTGAAACCAATGTCTGTAACGCCTTTATCCTTTTTAATTCTTTCAATTAAACCCAACCCCATTATTTCCTGAATAACGTACTCTTTCATTTCAGGATCTGACATAATTTCAGGTGCCAGGCTATGCATTTGATCAATTAGTTCCTCTTTTTTGCTTTCATCTTCAAAAGATTTAATAAATAATCCAGCATCATTCTTTCTTAAATCTGCTTTGAGGCCATCGATTACGTCTTTTGCAACTAATTCTTTATTCATTTCTTCCTCCCTACTTTTTGCTACTGATATTTGCCACATAAGTTCTAGGGTACATCGTACCTTTATCATCATAGACAGCAACTTTAATAGCCTTTAAAGCACCATCATCAGTTTTCAAATACTCAAACAGATATTTTTTATTATCAATTTTATAATTTGAACTAATTTTCATTTGTTTTTTAAACGTTTTTTCAAAAATATCTTCAGAGATACGCGCTTCTCCACTTTTGACCCTCGCGCTATTATCTAAGCTTTTTATCGATGCGATCCGCATGGATTCATCAATTGCCGACATCATTGAATTGTATCGCAAGTGCTCTTTTCCATAAGTAAAGGAAAAAATTAAGCCTGCAGCACCAACAATAATTAAAATAATAATTATTATTTGTTTCATCTATGACCAACCCAATAGATAAAAACATTCAATAAAACGAGAACAATTGTGTACAAACCATATTGCACTCTATATGAAACTCGTTGCTTTTCCTTTTTCTTAGGTGCAGTAACCAACAGTACAATAGAAAATAATAAAACCACAGCTGCGACAATTTGAACGATTAGGTTGTGATCAATAATCAGATTGGCAAATACTTCGTACATTTTTAAAAACCACCTTTTGAAATTTTAAAAAGCCTCACTGGAAATGAGGCTTAGTTACTTTATTTTGTAATCCATTTAATATCATCGTTTGTCCAACCATCAGGTAAACCTGAAGGAAATGGATTGTCTCCGTTTACAGGGTGCAAAAGAATTTCATCGTCATCAACAGTTTCAGAATCTTTTGTTGCATACATAGAAGCTTTGACGTTTATATTGTCATAAATCTCAAACATTACTTGGTTTACACCTAGTTTGTTTGATTCAGTAATAACTTTATAATCGCCCAGTTCCAACCAGATAGGGAGATAAAATTTTCTGCCACCATCGATTAATTCATGTTTCAATCTTGGATCATTGTCCTTGCTTGAAAATAAATTTCCAGTCATTCTTTCGACATACACTTTCGGTAAAGCATATAAAGATGTCGTTGTTATAACATTTCCTTCGTTCTGTGAGGTTTCCTTGATTTTTTCAAATGGCACCTTGCTTTTATCATATTTCAAGTAACTATCTATAAGTTTAGAAGGTACATTGAAATGAAAATCTCCATCCCTAAATTTTTGTCCTATTTCATTTTGGTAAGTGTACTCAAATTCTTTTTCAAACCCATATCCAGTCTTCATGGTAGGTATATCAGATAGAACAAACCTGAAAATTTCGTAATATCTCTTTTCTTTAGTGGTAGGAGTGATTTCAGTCATTACAACAGCTTTTTCACTCACTCTAGTATTTTCTTCAGAAGTTGCAGTAATTACCCTCTCAGAACTCGTAAAACCATGTGTAGTTAAGCTTGATGCGTTGGTTAGTACATCTATATCATTTTGGTTAAATCCTTCTAATTTCACCGTGTAAGGCTTATTTGAGTTGATTTTTAAGTTTTTTGAATCAATCTTAAATTCCACTAACTTCGGTATGTCTTTTGCTGTGAATTCTTTACTTGCTAACTTTTGTTCACCTTGATATAGATTCAAGTTGATATTTGTGTCATTCATTCCTGGAGTATCATTTGGGTATATGTTTACCTTACCTAAATGTACTTTAACAGGTAAGCCGGCATTTGCTTTTGCTGTATAAATTTGAAGCTTTTTCAGTTCTAATTTAATTAGAGGAACGTCATAAAAAAAAGTGATTGTTATATTCTTGCTACCAACTTGACCTTCTACCTTATCGGACCTAATAGGCCGATAAGTATAATCGCCCTTTTTCAAATCTGTTTTTGGCCCATAAGAATACTTTTCACCTCGCAGCTTACTATATACCTCTTTCTTTAATAATCTCTTATCTCTGTTATCCTTGTGTAAAACAGTTACATCCCTTTTTAAGTTATAATAAAAGACTATTTTTTTATTATTAACCCCAACAGTTCCTTCTTTAATCTCTTTTTTGACAGGTACATATACATTATTATTCTTCTTAATCTCTTTATAGCTTTGATATTTATATTTGGTACCGATCGTCTTCAATTCATTTTTGCTTTCCAGAAGAGTGTTATCATAAATGTCACGGTGTTCTACGGTTAGTGTTGATTGGCGTTTCTCAAACTCAACACTAAAGCCAGCTGAAACTATAGGATCCACTACCAATACACTACCCATTAAACGCTGGTAGTTCGTTGAATTAGGCATGTATAATAGCGAAGCTAATTCATTATATTTCCCATTGACATTGCCAGTTTTAAAGGTCGAACCATAATTTAAAGGGGCAGTAAAATAAAAACTCTGTCCATCCTTAATAGTAACCTTACCACCGGTTTTCTTATTACCATTTATGTTTATGGTCACTTCTTTGGGTAATTCTAATGTTACAGATCCTTTACCTTGAAGCTTGTTCACTTCTGATTTTTGATTCTCTCCATTCAAAGTAGTCTTTAAATTCTTCTTCTGAAAACTAACCTGGTAACTAGGTGCATCACCGCGCTTTGCGTGTTGAATCAACGACCAAACTTCTTTATCTTGGTTACTGTATGTGCTTTGAGTCCTTTTACCACTTTTCCAGTTATTCAAAGCCACATAAGTCTTAACCATATCTGTCATTGTGTTTCCAAGCTCATTCCCGTCACCTCCATAACCATAATATAGGATAGCTTTCACAGCATCATCATACTGTCGTTCGCCTGATTTATAATTGTGTCCTCCATATGGTGCTGGTATATCAGGATCAATACAGAAAACGATATTATCGCCTATTTTGATTAATGCGGTACTGTGAGTGATGCCACCTGGATCAGTCCATGAATATGGGCCTTTTGCTTCTGCTCTAGCTGCTGCTGCACTATCTGCATTACTAAACAAAAATAAGACTGTTAAAACGATTGAAAATGTTGTAATGGCAAAGAAATAGCCGATGTTTTGTCTTCCCATTGTTTCTAAACATCCTTTCGTTTCTTTTCAAATAAGTTAATGGCTTTGACCAGAATTTCTCTTTGCTGTTCAGTTAAACTTAAATCTTGCTTTCTACCTTCTAATTCTCCTGCTGGATCGATTACAATAATTGATGATCCCTTTTTTTTTGCCTGTTGTTTTAACAAGAGCAATTGAGAGAGAGCCAACATTCCCATCATTTGTTCTCACCACCTTTCTTCATACGTTTTTAAAAAAGAAAAAAGAGCCTAAAATTAGACTCTTTTTGCCTTACATATTAACCACGCGTTGCCTCCAAAAATTCCCAAGCATGAAGAATTAAATCACACAACCAAATTATTAAATACAGTAGCAACGTTATCAAAATAACGTAAACAGCGACCATGAAGTTACCGGTTAATGATTTCGCAGTACCTAATTGAAATATCACATTATATGTTAATAAAAGAGAACCAATTAGATACATAACCTTTTTCAACGTCAATTTCCGTCCCTCTAATCTATCCATACATATTTTAAAAGCTATTAGAGCTAAAAAAATTGGAATCGTTGATGTTATTACCACGTACCATTGATTGTAGCTTTCTATCATGCTTTCTCCGTACCCTAAAGTTGGAATGATGAAGATTGCACTTATTGACAATATGACCAATGACCAATGAAATATTGTTAAGACATTTATTGCTGTTTGTCTAAATTTTAAGATGAAGTTAATTATTGGCTTGAATTTTTCTAGAACGATCACTCCGTATCATCCCAACTAAACTATTTTTTCTCATATACATCATAGTTATTACCTGTACCATTATTACCGGATCCAGTCTTCTCATAGTTGCCTGAATTAAAATCATTGACGAAATTGTTAATAGAATCTTGTTTATTATTGTTTGAGTGTGAATCAGTCTTTGGCTTACTTACATTCTTATTAGCATTATTCTGACTTGGTTTTGATTTTTGAATAGGTTTGTTAGAATTACTTGAATTTGAATTATTTCTATATGAACTCGGACCATCTGACCCTCTAGAAGTTCCAGATGATGGTGAGTAATTCTTTTTATTGCTTGCACCAGAATTAGGTTCTTTATAAACGTCATTATTTGAAACTGATTTTTCTTGCTTATTATCATTAGGATGAGCTTTGCTAGGAGAAGACCCATCTTGACGAGTTTTTGGGTTAACTACTGATTTTTCAACCTTTTTCAATTTAGATTTTAATTTATCTTGAAACTCCTTGTTTTTCACTTTAGAGATTCGTTGTTTTACTTGATCATATTCTTTTTTTGTTTTCACCTTTTTTAATTGAGTTTCGGTCTTTTCAATGAAGTTTACTTGTTTGATCGCTTCTTTAATTTTTGAGAAAAGCTCCTTGAATACCTTATGGTCAAATGCGTCAATTTTTTGCACTGCTTTTTCTGCACTATTTATTTTTTCTGAATTAATGCCGGTGACTATGACACCCTTCTTAATGATTTTATCAATTGATGTTTCTGCATTAAAAAGATGTGTCGCATAATCTAACCTTTCTATCAGATTCTTCTTTTCATTCTGATCTGATAGTTTTTCTACTTTATTTCTTGAACTTTTAATATCTTTCAATGTAACATTTTTTGCTAGAGTGTTTGTTTTTGAATTAAAAAGACTCCCTACAACCTCATGAGCCTTACGTGATAAATTTGTAGCAGCTTGTTCTTGTACTTTTGCTTCAGCAGCTTTCGTCCTAGCTTCCGCTGCCTTGAAACTAATAGCAGCACCAACGCTGCCAATTGTCAGCACGCATAACGATGAAATTACAATCCATTTTTTTGTTTTAGAACGCACAGTAACAATCCCCTTTGCTATTTTTTACCTTTATTTTACTATAAAAAAGCAAGGTACACACGTTTATTAATGATTGTAAGCCCGATTTTTGTGAGTTTATAGCAGTTGTAACTCACCAACTCTATGCCAGCAAAGTATTTACCAAAAAGTAAATCTGACAATGTCCGCCAAACTTGCTATCTATTAACTCGTAGCAAGAAGAATATTAACCCAACAGTATTGCATGGCTGTTATACCATTGGAGGAGGGCAAATCCTAATATTCAATTAATCGTTAATAAACATAGAGTTCATTAACAAACGTGCAAACCCTGGTGTTCTTAAAGATCTAAAGATTACTTTTTCTTATACTCAGCTAGCAAACTATACGGATCAGCTACAACTACAGTACCAACTGATGTTTCATAGAATGACACTTTTTTTGCACCAGCTTTATTTAATTCTTGTTGAAGTTTCGATTTGCTATCAAAAACAGTTTCTTCTAGCAGGATTCCAACTTCTTTAGCGCGACAGTTACGATTAGGTTTTGGTGCCTTACGTATACTGGACGATGTTGCTATGAACATTAAATCACGAGATCCAGAATGCCCCCGACGATTTTGAGGTTTTCTAATAATTTCGGTAGTGAAGCAAAGCTTACTATGTTTGTTCTTTCTTTTTGCAATTATAATCCCATCTTCATTCTTCACATTTCTAACATACCTAAAAATTTCACTTATCGGTCTAATGGTTTTTGTTATACTATTAACAACACTTGTTCCACAGACCTCATAGACGTTACCATCAAATGTTTTGATAGACTTTCCAATTGTAGTTATATCTTTAGTTGTCATTTCAAGATCCATCATTTTTGCATTTTTCTTTTTCACAAAAGATCCTCCTTAAATAAAAAAGCTGCCAGGCATAATGACTGACAGCTCCAAAAATTGTAAAGACAAACATATAACTACACACTAGACAAAGTAATTAAAAATAATTATAGTGGGTAGTGTTGTATGTCTAATACAACAATGGGGCAAGTTCACTCAACAGATGCCACTGTTTTTGTGAGCTATATCAATAAATTGGTTACCAGCCTTTTTATTGATCGCCCTTTTTTTGTTATGTTTTCCTAATTAATACAGAAAAATTGTAAAATTTCTCAAAAAAGTATATTATTATGTAGTAATCCCGTGTCAGTATTATTAAAACTATCTACGCCAATAGATAATTATACCCAACTACTATAAAGATTACCAAGATTAGCTTTGATTGTATATTAGCACTATTTTTCACTTTAGTAAAGAACTTTTTTCACTAAAAGTGAATTTTTTCACCACTAGTGAAATTTTGCTGGAATTATTAACTCAATCAAAGGTGAATGAGGTGTACCGAAATTGGATGAAGAATTTGATTTTGCAAAAATAGTTGAGGAAAAAAGAAAAGAGAAAAAGTGGACAAAAACGCAACTAGCTTCAGAAACAGGATTGTCAGTTTCTTATATCTCAATGTTAGAATCTGGACAAAAAAAACCTGCATATAAAACTATTAAGAAAATAGGAACTGCATTAGAGATACCAAATAGAGACTTGTTAAACATTTTTAGATTTGATGATTCTCCTGCACAAGACGCTATTGAATTGGATAATGGATCAACTCGTATAAGAGAATTCAATGTCACAGGTTTAAGTGAGAGTGATATTAAAGATGTTATAAAATATATTGAGTTATTAAGAATTAAGAACGCTTATCACTATCTGAATGGATCAAATAAAAAGGACTAACTATCACAAAGACAGTTAGCCAAGTTTTAAATATACAACAGGGACTATTGTAATAGTCTTCACTACCCATTATAATTAATTCATAAAGAGAGTCAAGAACAAATTCAAGTAATTGCCTTCACTGCAACTTGAATCTGTTCTTGATATAAATACGCATTCGTGAGTACAGTAATGACAGCTGCAGCACTTACCGCTAAAAGAACATTTTTCAAATTCTTCATGCTAACGCCTCCGTAATTTTTTTTATTTGAGTATTGGCAAAAGCGTGGAGTTTAAGGAACTTATGGCTCATTAGAATATCCGAATTTTCCTCGAAATAACTAGCTGTACGCACAGTGATTTCTGAATAATCCGGCCATGTGTTTAAATCTTCTAAAACAGATAGTTCAGTCAATATTTTGCTGACATCTGTTTGTTCATAAGTATGGTACAGAATATTTAGTTTTGCCATAAATTCCGTATTATTAGTTTCCTCTGCTTTCTTTTTACCAACCTCATACAGCTTAAACGCTTCTTTTCTGTCACCCAATCCATACAATATCCAAGACATCATATAAACTGGTTGAACACCATATTTCTTCTCAAAAATTTCGTCCTCTAGGGCCTTTTTAAAATACGCGATTGCCTTATCCATTTCTTCTTGTTGCCAATGAATCAACCCAAGATTGTGGTAAATTTTAGAGATAAGTTTATCATATCTAAAACGTTTTGCTTCGGTCAAGGCTTCTTGATAATTTTTGTGGGCTGCTTCAAAACGTTTCATATCATACATGTTCGCTCCAATTAATATTCCACATTCAGTTGCCTCATATTGAAATTCTTTATGTTTTAAAAATATTTTCCTGGCTTCTTCTACATGACTAATTGAAAATAAATATTGATCGATTTGATAATAAGCTTCAGCAATTTTATAATGGAAATCAGCAAACTTTAATTCATCAGCTCCAGGTATTACACTTAACTTTTGTTCTGCTAAATCATAATAATTAATTGCCTCAGTAAATTGCTTTTTTTCAAATTCAATAAGCCCTTTAAAGTAAACACTATAGTATTCTCTCCATAAATCAAAATTACCATCGGAGAAGATGTTTTTCAAACTGTTCGCAGAAGTATTCACCTTCACATTAAAGACCGTTCCATGATAATAATCAGTTAACATGAAGAAGGAAACAACTTCAATACTATCCTCCATAATGTCTAACAAATTTTCAACTTTATTTTGATATTTTAGTGATTCATCACGCGATCCTAATGATATTGCATTGTTCCATTCATTAATAATTTCGGCTACATAGGCAGAAGACGCTTTGTTTTGTGCAGAGAACATACCTTTTCCCCTTCCAATGACTCCTAAAAATCTATTTATGATGATCTGATTATCCCAAATATGCCATAATTTTAAAAGAACTTTTTAACAAAACAGGAATACTTAACTACTCAAATATTTCTCTATGTTCTTTCCGAATTAACATTCTCAAAATTTTAGACTTATCATACGAATTTAATGGATCTTTCACATCATTATAGTGTTTAACTATGTCAATAAGCATTCTTTGCTCTAAAGTAGGTGCTCTAAACTTAATAATCGGGGATTCTCCTTTTTTCTTCAACTCTACACCACCTAATATAGCCCACAGTGTGGACACATGATTATATACCGAAGTATACATATCATCGAGTAAATATACAATCACTTTACATTTTTTCAATTTATGTTCTCTTGACAATTATTACGAATTATGCTCAAAAACCGTTTCAAAAAGGTATTTAAAAACCATTCGGTTTTTAAAGAATTTCGCAGTATTTTCATATTTTACTTGACTTTTACAACAAGCGAACTAGCAGAATAGCTGATAGTCTAGGAAACAGGCGCGAAATTCGATTACCTATGTTGTCTGCATAAAAAAATACAGACAACATAAGTAATCGATCTGATAGCGTAAACTAGCGTCATAGAGACAGCTGAGGTTTCCAGTACAGCCTTGCTTATCGACGAGTTTTCACTCACCACAACCTTTTTACATGCAATGCTTGTCCTACATGCTTACTTTTATGAGTTTGTCTTGTGTTCTCTCACGCAAATCGTTTAGTTACAACCTGCAAAATAAAAGCTTGATTGTGGTTACCCGCACCGTAGTGCGCCAAGCAACCTAGTGGTTTCTCCACATTCTCCGGACCGTTTATGGCCGTCCTCGCCATTCGCCACAAGCGTAGCAAGGAACGCTTATTGTGGTATATCTCCGTTTTTGCAGTGCACGGAGCAACGCCTGACGTGTTTTTTTTACACCCCTTAACGGCAGCTGGGTGACAAACAAAAAACGACAGTAAATGATTGTCAAAAATAGCAATAACAATCGCTTACTGTCGTTTAAAAAGCACTAAAAAACCTTGACTAAAACAAGGAAAATTAGTACAATAAAATCATCCATTAAGTAAACGGTTGAAAGGCGCTATCTTTCAATCACTACCAGTGTTTGATGTTGGCGCATCGAACACTTTTTCGTTTTCGTTTATATTTAGTTTTTTATGTACAATACAAAAGCTGAAATTCTTAACCTTGTTCAAATCGAGCAAGGTTATTTTTTTGTTTTTTTGAGGATATTTTTGTCAAGGAAAACAAACAAAAATTCATGAAAATAACTTCACGCTTTTAATATACATGATTTCATCCGCATCGTAAAGAGTTCAGGCGTTAACAACGAAAAAAGATGTTAACACCGTTAACGATTAACACATTTACTTAAAATAAACCTTTATTATATAGGGATTTTAAACGTTATCAGATGATTGACTTATTCACGGATAAATGGTATTGTTATAAAAAATGTTAACAAAAAAGGGGAGCTAATTTTGAATATTTCTCGTTTTAACGTAGATTTTGGTAACAGTATGTACATGAATCTGATCGATGGGTATTTCTTTGAACTGCCTACGAATGTAGTTGAAATAAAGAAAGAAGTGGCAGAAGGAAAGTTCACAACCCAAATCGACAATCCAGCAGATTTAAAAGACAGATTACTCATTTCCACTGAAATTGATGAAGTAGAAAGATACTTCTTAGTAGGTGAAATAGCTGAAAAGGAGGTCCTGGGGAATAATCACATCAATAAGTTACATAATAAAGTTGAATCGCACATACCATATGTAACCTTCCTTGCTGCCACAGCTTATTATTACTCAAATTATGACGCAATTAAAAAATCGGGTGTTAAATCAAATGATCAAAACATGGATAACCATGTTGAAATTGAGTATTTTCAGACCATGTTGCCGATCTGGCTTCTTAAAAAATTAAATAAGTTTAGCGAAATGCAGGAAAAAATGGTCAAAAGGTTTTTAGGTGTACACACAGTTAAAATATTAACTCTCGGCATGGAAAATGAAATTGAAATCACGGTGAAAGATGCAGCATGTAGAATTGAATCAGAAGTTGCACGTTGGGCTATAAAAAAGGATTTCGAATTAAATGATAACGAAGAGGCAAAGCAGTTCAAAGACTACGATGTTGTAGCTTGTGATTTAGGGGGAGGAACAGATGACCTCGCTTTACTTCCAGCTGGGTTGAAGGCACCAAAGGATCGCGATTCCTTTATTTCTAATACTGAGGCACCTTTTCTTGTCCATCTTGAAAGACTCCGAAAAGATAAGCTTCTTGAACATTTCGAAAGTGTTAGAGAGCTTGAAAAATTCATTTATACTAACATCCAAAAAACAAAAATGATCCGTACAGATGGAAATACAGGAAAAACATATGACCTTACAGATATTATTAAAAACTCTTTAATTGAATATGCAGAAATCAAAATTACACAGGTTGAAAATGCATTCACACCTCCTAAAGACAAGGTGTATAAATACTTATACTTTGGCGGAGTTGCTGAAATTCTAAAAGAGGCAATAAGTGAGGTTACGAGAGAGAAATACAATGCTGAAATTTCAGAAGCAAATCATATTGTTGCTGAAGATGCTAGGATGCTTAATTTATATGGACTTGAAGTGTTAAGCAGGGATGAACAAGTAAAAAGAGAAAAAAAAGCAACTGAAACCGTTTAGGTGATTAAACATGAAAAAAGAAAACAGAGTGGAACTCTTTGGTGTACGCACAGCACAAATGTCAAATGAAATGTACAATTTTGTTATGCAGCAAATCAATGAAACACCTGGTAAGACGTTTAAAGATTATGCGTTTAAATTAATACGATTAGATATGCAGCAAAAACAAACAGAACAAGCAAACAAAGAAAAGGATATGCATGTACATGATATCTTATTAGAACTTCAAGAACAGATGAACCGCGGCTTCAATAAATTAGAAAACAAGATTGATAAAAGAACCTACACAACAGCATTATCATATGGAGAGACTAAAACAAGCGACATTGAAGAAGGTCTACTTATCACCGATAAAATCACTGGTGAAATTAATGAAGATTATAATAATGATTTTTAAACCCTCTTTGGATAGAGGGTTTTTTTTGAGCAAATTCATCACCATATAGTATATAATCACATAATTATGTATATACAATGTATATACAAATGTGATAAGAGGTGTTATAATGGAGAAAAGACACAATGAGGTGATCAAAGTGACAACAGTTATAACAAAATGGGGAAACAGTCTTGGTGTTAGAATTCCAATGAATATAGCAAAGGTTGCCGAGCTAGAAAATGGATCAGAGGTTGAATTAATTGCTGAAGACGCTGGTATAATGATTAAACTCAAAAATCAAAAACCTAACCTAGATGATCTTTTAAGTAAAGTAACAGCAGAAAACAAACACACTGAAATTAACTTTGGTGGGCCTGAAGGGAATGAAATGTTCTAATGTCGTTTGATAAAGGAGATCTCGTGTATGTTCAATTTACTCCACAAGCAGGCCATGAACAAGCCGGTAGAAGACCCGCAATTGTATTATCACCAAAGAATTTTAATGAAATAACTGGTTTTGCAGTAGTCTGTCCTATTACCAGCAAAAAGAAAGGTTATCCTTTTGAAGTGGCCTTGCCTGATGGTTTGGCCATTCAAGGGGTTATCCTTACAGATCAAATAAAAAGTTTAGATTGGAAAGCCAGGAGCTTTCAATTCAAAGACACTGCACCTGAGACAATTATTACGGAGTGTTTGGATAAAATACATACTTATCTATAAAGGGTATATTCTAATTAGGATTGTCCAGATAGAGGTGCTTTTAACTAATTAAACTCACCTTGATTAAATAAGTAAGCCAACGTTATAATATAAAGGGAATAAATAAGCTCCTGCTTGTTTATGCAGCATTACATGGACCTCTTACGACAAGAGGTCTATTTTATTGATAAACAGGAGTGGGATGCAAGGGTGACTAAGAAGCAGCTTACTGTAAATATTGATTTAGAAGTGTTTAAAAATGTAAGAAAGAAAGTTGAAGCTCTAAATACTCATTTAAGTATTGTTTTGAGGGATTTCATACTAAATCATTACGCACCTTCCGAAAACTTAAATTTAAAGAGAAATAAATCCATGGATGCACAGAATCAGTATAAATTTAGATTTAATGCTGATGAGAAATATCTACATAAAATTAATCAGATGAACAACGCGCACTGGAATAGGTCGAAGCTCTTTAGAGATGCATTCGAACAGTTATTAGCATTTTTGTGCGAATGTCCAGAATACTACAGAAGAAGCACCACGATAATAAAATCACAATACAAAATACGAAACGAATTGCTTGAACAACTAAATCAACTTTACCCGTTCAAGCAAAGATCAATAAACATTGAACTTTTCATTAAAAATCACTATCATCGTGAATCATTTGAGGTTGGCATACATAAAGGGGCTACCCTTAAAACCACTAAAATTGAACTTGATTCATTGGCCCACGATATATTAAATGAGATCGCTAATACATATGAGGTGAGCAAGTCTGTAGTAATGAGGGACGTTGTGAACCAGATTATAGAATATGAAGACAACAAAAAAGAGCTTAGATAAGCTCTTTTTTATTTTGTCTTCTTTATAATTTTATTTTTTTTAGAAAGTGCTGCAAGTGCTGCTGCCTGTTTTTTTGTTATCGACTTTTCTGTTTGATTAGCCATTGTCTTCATCCTCTCTTCAGGAGTTTCTTTTTATTCATCATCGCCAGATTTTCTTGGTTCTAACCCCCTATCGTGGACAATATGATTAAGTATGGCCGTTTGGCCCGATGACCCTGATATAAAAGAGCGAAGGACCGTAAAAGAGAAGGGGGAGGAAGGAATGACGAAACGCGATCATCTAAATCCAATTTTGAATAAGTTAAATAAGGATGAAAGCAAAACAATTCAAAGATCCGGTGTCCAGCAAAAAAAACAGCAGAGAGTGGATAAAAAACATGATATTAAAATACCACTAGACAAAGAATTGATTAAAGAAATGAAAAAAAGAGCATTTGACAAGCGTATGACTCTTACTGAATTTACTTCTTACTTGCTTCAAAAAGGGGTAAAAGGTTCTTTGGCCAAGTACCTTCCGATGCCAGAAAGAAGTTATAAGGGGAATGAAAACACTGTACGTGCAAAATTAAATAAGCATGAGTACGAGCAATTATTTGTATTGCAATTGGAATTTGATTATAGATCGCAGAGACAGGCTGCTCATCATGTTCTGATAAACATGCTGATGAGAGATAAAGAATATGACTTGTTATAAGGTGATCCATGAAGAATTGGAAATGATGAGTGTGACTTCATCCAAGTGGTCTAACCTCATAAGGAAAGCATACAAAGCCATTATGCAGGACATTACTTTAGAATTACAGCTGGAACCTTTCATACTTTTGAGAGCAAAAACGATATGTGAAGACATTGAAGACTTGGCTGAAGAGGAATTTGAGTTAGAGGATCTTCTTGGATTGCTATATAAAGATTTTCTAAAACAAATAAAAAGGACAAGCGATATTGTTTCTCTTAGAGAACTTTATAGACGAATAGAAGTAAGAAAAAACAATTACTTAAAGCTGTCTACTTATGATGGTGAATGTGTAGAATTAAGAAATGAGGGTTTGGTCACATACAGAATTAAAATGAAAAGGGATGATGTGTTAAGAGGTGAAGTTTTTTTATGGGATGTTGCTGGCGAGGATGTGGAGATATCTATTGGAGAAATCATAGAAATATCACTTAATGAATTTGTTGCGGAATTCATGAGGGGGAAAGGAAAATTCATAGTTCAAAAATTAATACGTTCATTGACTGAAGATAACTGATCAGTCTTTTTTTTTTGAAAAAAGGTAATTATTATCTTAAAGGAGTGCCTATAATACATAATAATGGTATAATAGAAACAGTTATATAAAAATTAACCAACTGTATGGGAGAGTGAAAAATGTTTGAATCAAATGCTGATAGATTTTTTGGTAGCTGGCTTATTTACGCAGTACCTATAAGTTTGTTTCCCTTTGGGTTATTTTTGTTCTTCTCTGAAAGGATGAGCAAACCCAGCAAAAAAGTTGAAGAAACAAACCTTTCAGATCCAGGAGTTAAAGAATTAGGGTCGCTTTTTCAAAACTTAACTGAGTTTTTTGTCACAGCTACTTTTATATCGATCTTTGCAGCTGTAACATTTTTTGTTTTTATTAAGGTGTTTAAGAATTTCCATAAAAGATTCCTTGAAAAAAGAAAACGAAAGGACCAATTGACCCTTTTCAACACAACGAACTATACACTGAAGGAATACGAGGCTCTTTTAGAAAAGTTAAAGTTATTAGACGAAACAAACTCTGATACCAAATCATGTGCTAGTCATATATTTCAAGATAAGAGGGTTATTTCACAAAAAGATCAATTAGGTCTAACAATCAAAAAAATAACCACTTATTTATCCGGTGAAAAAGAAGAAGGATTTTCACTGGGTAAATATCCAGATGTGTTCAATAGAATCTCAGGTGAATTTTTTTCATTTAACCCTTCAATTGATGAATTCACCAGAGAATATCAAACTGTTAAGAAGTTAGAATTAGAGAACACTCACATAAAGAAAGTAATAAATTTGTTGCAAGATATTATAGATTGTTTAAATAATTTTGAGAGAAGAATTTCACCTGAATTCGAGCAAGAAAAGAGGTTGACTAATGAATTGATAAATGTCGATCTTGATAGAGCATCTAAAAACATTAAATTTGAAAAAAGTTATCTAACTGGCCAAGAACAACTTCCAGAACTAACTGACCTATCTGAAAAACGTGATCCTCAATTTAAAGAATTAATTGAAATTGACAGAGCATCTAAGCTAGTACAGTCCATAACTTCTGAAAGCTTATCTCTGTTGACGAAACATCCTGAAGCCACATCAACATCTAGTAATGAAAACACAGCAAATCACTGCACCACAAGTTCTAGTTATAATCATTCATCAAATTATGATCATAGCAGTAGTTATGATAGTGGTTCCTAAAATTAAGAAAGTAAGGTGTTTAGTGTGAAGGGAGCAAAAGAAACAGAGAGTACAGGAGTTCAAATTTGCGTGTTTATAGTTGCTGTTTGCGCAGTCTTGTATTCCTTATATATGATTGGTGAAAAGATTGATGAAAAAATGGATATGAAAAAAACTGAAATAATTAAAGAGGAATCAATGAGGTATCAGCTTGTTAGTGAAAAATTAAATGAACCAAAGGATTCTTTTTATATTGATATAAAAGAAGATAAATATATAGTGTTCTCGGGAAAGGGAGAGTATATAGTTGATTTTAATAAAAATTACTCCAAAATAGAACACTTTGTGAAAGTGGGGCCTAAAAAGAATGAATGAGGGCTTAAATAGTGAACAGATCCTATTTCATTGACAAAAAAGGGGTATAAACCCTCGTATCGTGAAAATAAATCAATCAAAGGAGCAAACAAATGAAAAACACAGGTATTGTACGCAAAGTAGACCAATTGGGTAGAGTTGTGCTGCCAAAAGAACTTAGAAAAACACTAAACATCAAAGAGACAGATCCATTGGAGATATTTGTTGATGGAGAGTCAGTGATATTTAGAAAATATGAGCGAGAGGAAGCCTGCATAATAACAGGTAAAATATCAAATGAAAATATGCACCTACCGAGTGGTCTTGTGTTCAGTCGAGAAGGAGCCGAGGAATTACTTGAAGAGATTTTAGCCCTTTCTAAATAACATAATATCTGTTCAATTCTATAAAAAGGATCCTTCAAAGGTTCCTTTTTTGGGATCAGAACTAATTTTGCAACTGATCACAGGATCCGGTCACTACTGGTTACAAGAGGTTATCTTTCGGTGTTCATTTTGCGGTATACCGAAAATTTACAATCATAGGGCATTTATTCGAATTTAGAATAGTTAGACATGTTAAAATATTGTATATATAGGAAGGTAAGGGGGAGTTTGTGTGGGTGGAATCAAGCCGTATGATGAAGTAGCAATCAAACTCAATGAATGGTACTCAGCCATAAAAAAGGGTGAAGTAACTGACGCGGAATTTTTGAAAAAAGAGGTGAAGGGACTCTTTGACGACATGGAAGAGAATCAAACAGTGCTGCTTTACTTTGCTTTACTGGAATTTAGACACCGATTGATGTTGAGTGACCTTCGGCCAAAGCTGGCTTCTAAGGAGCTTCATGACATCATGGAACATATAGAAGATCAGAGAAGTAAAGTTCAAAATTCAAAAGGAGAAATGAATCAAATAGATAGGATGTTAGAATATTACTTCTGGTTCTTCAAAGGTACACATGAATTCAGGAAGAACCAGTTTGACCTTGCGTTAAACTGTTATAAGAATGCTGAAAAGATTCTCGAAGATGTAGAGGATTCTAACGAAAAAGGTGAATTTTACTACAAGTTAGCCGAAGTCTACTATCACATAGATCAATATCAAATATCGGTTAAGTATGCATCAAAGGCGTTGGGATTTTTCTCAGAACAGCCATTAATGGACGAGAAAATAGCCTGGTGTTATTCAGTTATTGCTGGTAACTATCTAAGCAAGATGCAGTATGATGATGCTTTAAACTACTTCAACAAGTCCCACTCACACGCACAAGTTACTACAAAGCAATACCTCATCACTTCAACAATTTTAAACCTGGGTAAATGTTATTTCCACTTAGAAAAATTCACAGAAGCTTTAACGTACTTTGACACAGCAGTAGATTTATTTGAAAAAAATGAAACGCGTCACACGCCAAAAGCTTATTTCAACAAGCTGCACACACTGTTGAGATTAGGACAAGTCGGCCCAGCAACGGAAGCATACCAAAGAGGGGTAGCAGCTGCACAGGATCTAGGTGATAAAGTATACGAAACTGAAATGAAGTTTCTATATCACCTTTATTTTCACTCTAATGATTCCGATTCCGCATCTGATCTGAAGAAGTGGCTTGATGTGATTCAAAGTCAGAATCTTCATGAAGATGTATATGAGCTGGCAATTGAAGCAGCGCGCTATTATAATAAAAGTGGGCAGTTGGAAAATGCTGTCGTATTTTATGAAAGAGCAGACCATGCTAGGTCGCTCATTCAGAGAGGGGAATTGTTAAATGAAGAGTAAAATTATTTTTCCCATCATTTTAGTAGCTGCTGCACTTGTGCTACCTATGGTTCAATCTAATGTAACGCAAACACATCATCAAGTAGCTGATAAAGTGATCACTTCAAGTGTTGGAAAAGAAGACATAATATTATAATGCCTTACGTTGAAAGATCCCATAGGGGTCTTTTTTTTTTTGCCATAATAAAGTTCCACCTTTTAAGAATGTTTGGATAGGAATTTTTTGTGTCATTATTTTGCCACCACTAGACTGTAATGACTAAATATGCCATAATATGAATGCGTTTACATAAAAGGGGGATGTTAGTGGGAAATGTTAAATTTTAAGGTTGTTTCAAAAGTTGCTGCGACTTTGATTTTGGGCTGTATACTCTATTTTGTAAATACCGAAATATCTCAGGCGAGTGAAAACACAATCACAAAAGAAGATTTACAGCAGCAAAAAGAGAATTTCATGAAAATCGGCATTGATGAAAAAACTGCCGAAAAGCTTACTCAAAAGGTTGCCAAGGGGGAAATGGTTGACGCGCAAAAAGAAAGCGAAGTAGCAAAGCGTGCCGATCAGTTAACAGTTAGTACAGATAACAAAGAGAAATATATTGAATTTGATGACGGATCACGCATCATGCTTTCAGTGGAAGAAGGCGAAGAAGAGCCACCTCCATTCACCGCATTTGATTATGCGACTGGAACTGTCTCAAAATTATCCTGTACATCTGGGTCAGGTTATAGAAATTGCCGAGTAAAAGCAAGATATCATGATGGTATCTGGGATGTACGCTTTGAGGGAAAAGTGAGTACCGCCTTCGGCGGATATGACAGTATCACAAAAATCAACAAACAGGCTGTTGATGCAGTCTTTTATAATGTTTCTGAAAAAAAATTCAAAATAACTCGGAAGACTGAAACGAAGAAGTACGCCGCAAGAGCTGATTATACTAACCAATTTACACACAAATTGGGATTGTATACAGTGTCGAGGACTTTAACACTGTATGCACAGAAGGATAAGATGTTTGCAAGGTTAAATTACTACTAAACTAAAAAGGCCGTAAGCTGTCCATATGGTTGTCTTACGGCCTTTTTTTCTTGATGCTATTTGTTTTTATGATTCAATTCTTCTAGCAGTCTAATAATTGTTTCGTTTTGCTTCTCCATGTTCTTTAATGTCCTTTCAACCATGGAAGAACAAACGAACAACATGATTAAAATCGCAATGCCCACAATAAACATATAAAACCCCTCCTAAAATGCAATTTGTCTGTATCTTAATGGATTGAATATTTATGTATCTTTTCAATATAGTACCATTGATTGAATTTCCTTACTACACGAGATTAAAAATAAGCCTCTAAGGGCTTATTTTTTTTGACCACCAGCTTTTCGCTTGCATTCGCATGGAAGGAAAGCTGAAGCTTTCCTCTTATTGAAACGCAGGCATCGAGCCTGCTTGGGCAGCTAACGCTGCAAAAGACAAAACCTTTGCTATGCTCTGCCAACTTCGTTGTCATCGCATAGCTTTTTTATTTGAGTCGGTCTTCAAGCTCACTGACTCTATGTGCAAGTGTACTTTCTTCAGTGTAAACTCTTTTGTTTTTAAACCTTATATCCATTAGTTTTTCTAATTCCTTTTTTAACGTCTCTATTCCTTCATCTTTATATCCGTTTATGTATGAAAGATCTTCTGATCCGATTACTTTTCCGCACATGTATTCATGATCTCCTTTGAATCTTTTTCCTTATTATAACATCAGAAATTATATTTGGGCTGCCCTGCGGGTCTACTCATGAAGTGTAAGCCGGTAAAAAACACCGGCCAACACTTCATGGTATCTCGCTCCACGCTAAACCATGGGATAACAAACATCTGTAAGCCCTGGTTTCACCCAGGACAACAGCTGCATTGTTCCTCCATCGTTCTTTACGCGCGGACGACTGCGTGCAGGCTAAAGCCTGCTTGACGGAAGCTGAAGCTTCCTAAACCCATCGGTAGCCAGCCTACGGCTGCCGTTAAAGTGACATTTCCCTTTTGACCTCCGAAGCGTACAACATTCGGGGCCGGCTAATCAAAAAGCGTGCCAAAGTTTGCGCCTGCGGCTCTTTACCACACTTTTTGATAAGACGGCAAGCCACACGACAAGAGCAAATGCTGATCAGTCGTAACTCGTAAGCCCCAGGAATGTTTAGCAGTAGAGCCTATGCTAAACATCCCTGAAGCAACGATTACGCTACCTAAAGGCAAATCAGCACTTGTCGCTACCGCGATGCCTGCGGCCCTCTTGTCATGCGTCTATCCTCAGTTGTCCGTTCTACCTGTCAAAAGGGAAAATTAATCCCCTGAAGGGGACAAACCCCTTCGGAGGTAAAAATGAAAAAAGGAGCAAAACAATTGAAAACATTCATTGCGTTCTGTAAAGAAAAATTGATTGGAGTCATTCATGGAAAAAACTCAATCCACAGATCAGAGTTTTTGGAGTTTGGGGATCACATGTCGATCAAGAGAGTATATGAGAGTGGTGAAGGGAAATACACGCTGTCTACTGGCAAAGGAAAAGATATTTTCATTCAGGAATTACCTTTGTATAACTCTGAACTAGCTTCAAAATTGGGGCTGATGGAAAGCGAATTTCACCGATTATTAATCTTGGCTTCAATTGCCCATGGGCATTTAGATCATTTGCTGGCTACGCCTTTTAAATCGTATGAGTATTTAAATTGGACCAATGAAGATTTTTCAAGAAGAGCAAGGGTTGAAACGTACTTTTACGGTAAAGGAACATTGACAGCTGAATCCTATATTGATAACGAAATAGAAAATGTACTTGTAGATTCATTCCATCATTTTAAATTGATAGTGGACGATCAAACTATACTCACTTCTACGGCTGAAACCAATAATGAATTGTGGGCATTTATTAAAATTTTATTAAATAATTAAATTTAAGATGATCCTGAATGTGACGTTAAATTTTCGTAGATAAAAAAGAAAAAAGGAGCAAAAAACCATGAAAACATTTACTTTATTTTGTATAGAAAACTTGATTGAGGTCATACAAGAGAAAAGGTCAATCCATATGGATACGTCTACACTAAATCTGCAAACGACAGAAAATATTCAATTGTATGTTAAACAGGTTCAGCTCATGCGAAAAGCATGGGAAGACGAATTGAATTTATTCTTTGTCCATGTGAACACTTACGGATTCATCTATACAAATCCATTTTCTAATTTTAAAAAATTTGCATTTGAAGCCATTAGCTTTGGTATGACGTATCTGTTACGTCAATCACCAATTGCAAAAAAACATTGGGATAATCCAATTGATCTAGGTGATATTGCAGATCAAATGATCAAAGAAATTAGTGCGGTTGAGTGCATTAACTTTCATGAAGAATTGGATATCGATGAAGAATATGTTCACAGATCAGAATTTTTAGAGTTTGGTGATCAAACTTCATTTAAACGTGTATATGAGGCAGGAGAAGGAATATATACGTTGTTTAGTAAGAAGGGACATGAATTCAACATTAAGGAATTACCTTTGTATAATCCTGAATTAGCGTCTGCTTTGATGCTGAAAGAAAACGAATATCATCGTCTATTAATTTTGGCTTCAATAGCTCATGGGCATTTCAATGATTACCTAGAAAGTAATGATTCATATGATTTTATGAATTGGTCACTAGAAGAATTTAAAGAAAGGGCTAAAATTGAAACGAAATTTTATGGCAAGGGAAATTTATCCTTTGGTGGGCAAGTTGATCAAGTAAAAGTTGATTCCTTTCATCATTTCAATTTGATTGTGGATGGTCAAATCTTCTTGCATATGACGGTTGAATCTGATAATGAATTGAGGGCATTTCCTCATATTCTATTGAATAGGGGAGAATTCAAAGAACGAAAGGCGTTTCTCCATTATCGCGACCAAGATTCATACAAATGTGTTTATATTGAAGGTCCCAATCATTATTCATTTGAAAAAATGAATGGGAAGATTTTTGATGTAAGAGAATTACCTTTGTATGACAAAGATACGGTTGAAATCACAAGCGAGAAAGGGTTTAACATTGAAGAATATCACTCTTATCTTATTTTAGCCTCAATTGTGAATGGTCATTTAGATCAATACATGCAAGCGCCATTTCATCATGTTATCGATGTTCGCGATTTTTCAATAGATGATTTCAGTGACAGCAGTGACAGATTAAAGGTCGTCATGGAGATATATGGTGATGGGTTTTGGAATGTCAGTGATGGAGGATCAATTGATGGAGTAGACATTTATTCATATATCAAGTCAACTATAATTTTAGATGACGAACTGCTAGTTGAATATGAACTTGAAAGTGAAAGTAGTGTGGTTGACAAAGATATGCAGATGAGGACACTCTTTGATATCATGTTCAACTTTAAGGGCAAGTTAATAGACCAATATTAAAGCGAAAGGCTAGGGGAACCTAGCCTTTTTTGTTGCGAAGCACCAGCTTTTCGCTGGCGTTCGCATGGTAGGAAAGCTAAAGCTTTCCTCTGATTGAAACGCAGGCATCGAGCCTGCTGGGTCAGCTAACGCTGCCCAAAAGACAAAACCTTTGCTATGCTCTGCCAACTACGTTGTCATCGCATAGCGTTCCTTCTCCTAAGTTTTAACGACATCACCCTCATTATGCCTTCTATGGACGTAATAAAGCCTTATAGGTCCATCTAACAGCAATTCCATTGTTTTAGAAAAGACATCTTATATTCCTTCTATAAAAATTGCATTCCAACTACTTAGGGCTGCCCTCCGGGTCTACTCATGAACTGTAAGCCGGTACAGAACACCGGCCAACATTTCATGGTATCTCGCTCCACGCTAAACCATGGGATAACAAACATCTGTAAGCCCTGGCTTTCACCCAGGACAACAGCTGCATTGTTCCTCCATCGTTCTTTACGCGCGGCCGACTGCGTGCAGGCTAGAGCCTGCTTGACGGAAGCTGAAGCTTCCTAAACCCATCGGTAGCCAGCCTACGGCTGCCGTTAAAGTGACATTTCCCTTTTGACCTCCGAAGCGTACAACATTCGGGGCCGGCTAATCAAAAAGCGTGCCAAAGTTTGCGCCTGCGGCTCTTTACCACACTTTTTGATAAGACGGCCAGCCGCATGACAAGAGCAAATGCTGATCAGTCGTAACTCGTAAGCCCCAGGAATGTTTAGCAGTAGAGCCTATGCTAAACATCCCTGAAGCAACGGTTACGCTACCTAAAGGCAAATCAGCACTTGTCGCTAACGCGATGCCTGCGGCCCTCTTGTCATGCGTCTATCCTCAGTTGTCCGTTCTACATGTCAAAAGGGAAAAATTCACCCTGAAGGGGCATACCCCTTCGGAGGTCAAAAATAAAAAAACAAAAGGAGCAAAAGAAAAATGGACCTATTACAAAAATTAGAAACTGTTGAAATTAATCACACAAGTCGCATTTCACAAGAGGATGAACAATTTTGTTTAAATGAGCAACACTCTTATGATGAAGCTTGGAAAGCCATAGATAAAGCATACAAAGTCATAAATGAATTGTGGTCAGGGTCAACGCTTAAAGAAAGATATATTCATACAAATGATGTGATTTCTAAAATAAAAGAAGCCAAGGTAAATTGTGGTTATAATTTTATTAGAGCAATAACCCAATATTTTTCAAAAAAATACAATGTTGATTTTGATTACTCAAAACTTGATCAAAAATTCTCATATCAACAATTAATCACGCTTGATGAGGTGTTAGACCATTTATTCGCGGAATTAGGTGGCTTTACGTTTGTTGAAATGGCAAACGAGCAAATAAAAGAAAAAATAAAAAAATCCGTATATAGATTCGAAGTAAAAAAACACACGTTGCACTTACCAAATTTTCTCTATATTGAAGAATGGTTCGAATCTTTTAAAATCTTCTATCAAAGCAAAGGAAAACTAGAAAAATTATTCGATGCCTTGATGTTATTTGAAAATGGTTCGCCAATCGAAACAAATGCTTTGAATCAGATTAAATATGAAATGGGAGAAGGTTCAAAGCACCACGCTATTTTTGAAAAATATAGCTTTGATATATTTCGAAAAATCAAAAGCTTCAAGGCGTTCAAAAATGGCAAAGTGTCTATCGAATTTCATTCAATGGAGTTTGCAAATGAATTTGCTAACACATATCTCAGTAAGTGAAAAAACCACTTGGGAAATCCCTAGTGGTTTTTTCACTTTTGGCCAGCTAATCGCTGGCCTACGCATGGTAGGAAAGCTGAAGCTTTCCTTTTATTAAAACGCAGGCATCGAGCCTGCTGGGTCAGCTAACGCTGCCCAAAAGACAAAATCTTTGCTATGCTCTGCCAACTACGTTGTCATCGCATAGCTGCATAGTGGAATCCATCAGTTTTGAAACCTTTTGTTATTAGTACGAACTTCAATGACCTTTTTATTCTTTCTAATGATCTTCAGCACGATCCTTATCGCTTTTTTATTTTCTTCTCCTAAATTCTTTTGTCGGGCTGCCCTCCGGGTCTACTCATGAATTGTAAGCCGGCACAAGACACCGGCCAACATTTCATGGCATCTCGCTCCACGCTAAACCATGGGATAACAAACATCTGTAAGCCCTGGTTCCACCAGGACAACAGCTGCATTGTTCCTCCATCGTTCTTTACGCGCGGACGACTGCGTGCAGGCTAAAGCCTGCTTAACGGAAGCCGAAGCTTCCTAAACCCATCGGTAGCCAGCCTACGGCTGCCATTGAAGTGACATTTCCCTTTTGACCTCCGAAGCGTACAACATTCGGGGCCGTCTAATCAAAAAGCGTGCCAAAGTTTGCGCCTGCGGCTCTTTACCACACTTTTTGATAAGACGGCCAGCCACACGACAAGAGCAAATGCTGATCAGTCGTAACTCGTAAGCCCCAGGAATGTTTAGCAGTAGAGCCTATGCTAAACATTCCTGAGGCAACGGTTACGCTACCTAAAGGCAAATCAGCACTTGTCGCTAACGCGATGCCTGCGGCCCTCTTGTCATGCGTCTATCCTCAGTTGTCCGTTCTACCTGTCAAAAGGGAAAAATTCACCCTGAAGGGCAAAGCCCTTCGGAGGTCAAAAATAAAAAAACTAAAGGAGCAAAACAAAAATGAACCTAAACCTATTACAACGTTTTGAAGAAGTCACAATTGATAACACTAGCCGCATTTCACAAGAAGATGAACAATTTTGTTTAAAAGAGGAAGAGTCTTATAAAGTAGCAAGGAAAGCCTTGGAACAAGCTTATAAGAGTGTAAATACATTACTGTTAGTCGATTCGATTAAGGAAAAATATATTCGGAAATATGGCGTGGTTAATGAAATAGAAAAAGCTCAACAAGAATGTAATGATGCATTTACAGAAGCGATTACACAATATTTTTCAAAGAAATACAATGTTGAATTTGATTATTCATTTATTTATAAAAGTTACTCTTTTGAACAATTCATCACGTTTGAAGAGGTGCTAGAACATTTATTTGAACAATTAGGCGGCTACTCTTTTGCAGAAATGGCAAACGAGCAAATAAAGAACAAAATAAAAGATGCCGTATATAAATTTGAAGTCAAAAAACACACTTTGCACTTACCCAATTATCTACACATTGAAGATGACTGGTACGGAAATTTAAGAATTTATTATAGAAGTGAAGAAAAATTAGATAAGTTATTTGATGCTCTATCACTGTTTGAAAATGGAGAGCCAACAAAAATTAATAAATTTGTATCGATTGAAAAAGAAATGCGGGAAGGTTCAAGAAAGGCTCCTATTTTTGATAAATATGAAATGGAAAATTTCAATAAAATTAAAAGCTTCAAGGCGTTCAAAAATGGCAAAGTGTCTATCGAATTTCATTCAATGGAGTTTGCAAATGAGTTTGCCAACACATATCTAAAAAAGTAAGAAAGGAGATCCGGCAATGTACAAAACAATAAGTCAAATCATACCGTTTGAACAAAGAAAAGCAATCAACGAGAAGATTTTATATCTTATTGAAAACAACAAATGCGAGGATATGCAAATCACAAAGGAGGACATTTTCAACTCTTATACAGGAGAAGGGGGGCTTCATGGTCTTTCCTTTTCTTCCTTCGAAAATTATCACCTTTATTCAGAAGCAAAAAAGGAAATTGAAAATGGTCAATTCTTTACGCCTCATGAGCTTTCAAGGTTCTTGTTGGAGTGTTTAAAACCGACTGAAAAAGATTTAATTGCGGATCTAACATGTGGCATGGGTAATTTCTTCAACTATTGCCCTAATCAAGAAAACGTGTACGGTAATGAGCTTGATATAAAGGCGTTTAAAGTGGCGCGCCATTTGTACCCTAACGCTAATCTTTCAAATGAGGATATACGTTTCTATAGTCCAGACATGAAATTTGATTTCATAGTGGGCAACCCTCCTTTCAATTTAAGGTGGAAAGTCAACAGCAATGAAATTTTAAGTCAATTATTTTACGTCCAAAAAGCAAGCACATTGTTGAAGCCAGGGGGCATATTAGCTCTCATTGTACCTAATAGCTTTTTGAATGATGACTTTTACACTGGCATGATAAATGAAGTAAATGATTCATTTAATTTTATTTGTCAGCTTGCCTTGCCGACAAACGCCTTTAAACAAATGGGCGTTGATCATTATGAAACAAAAGTAATGATCTTTCAAAACAAAAGTGAACACCTTCCAAATGTTCCATATGAAATCAATTACACAGAAGGGCTAGATTCACAATTCATCTATGAAAATTTTGTTCATCCTGCGCTTCAGCAAAAAGAACAAGTCCGGCATAAAATACGATCTGAGCTTGCGGAACTTCACGAAAGTAAAAAAGGATTTTTAGACAAGGTGAACAAGCTTCTTTTTGATATAAAGAGGCATCCGGCAATTAGCCATAAAGCCGCAAAATGTGAGCAATATGTGGAACGCTATTTCACACAATCAAAACCGCATGAAATGGACATGGAGGAATGGAACAAAAAGAAGCTAACCGAAAAAAAGGTACTGAATTATTTAAAAAGAGTCTTAAAAGAACAACATGGAAAGCCCAAGGATAAAAGAACCGCACTTGTGAAAACAAGATACGGTTTGAAACTGAAAGCATACAGTTATAAAGAAAAACGGCTGTTAAATATGCAGAAAGGAACAAAAAGCACGGATTTTTCGGACTTGCTGCGTGATGGTTATTATCCTTTTCAGGATAAACGTTTTTTAAAGCTGTTCCTGAAGAAACAGAGAACGTACACACTAGCACAAAAGAAATTGACGGAGATCAAGCCGACCGAACAAATAACAAGCTTTCTGGATCAATTAGAGATTCATGATTCAGAGAATCAAAATGTTATTAAGCTGAATGACATTCAAAAAACCGATACTGGAAAACTACTCATGAAAGATCATGCATATCTTCAGTGGGGAACAGGATCAGGAAAGAGCATTTCAGCTATAGCGCAAATCATGTACAGGCAACAACACAGCAACATCAAAAACGTTTTTATCGTTGCGCCTGCTATCGCGATTAATAACAACTGGCACGATATCTTGATAAGTTATGGTTTCAATGTGAAACAGATCAAAAGCATGAAAGACATTGAAACTATTGAACAAGGACAAATCGTCATCATGACATTTAACATGCTGACAAAGTACGAAAGATTTATAAAACGGTACATCAAGAGACAATCACAAAAAGTCATGCTTGTACTGGATGAAGCCGACAACATTTCTAATCCTTCATCAAAACGCACAAAAGCCGTTTTAAATTGCTTCAGACGCGTTAAATATAAAGTCTTATTAAGTGCCACCAGCACAAGAAACAATGTTTCAGAAGCCTTCACAGCATTTGAATTGATGTATAACAATTCGGTCAATTTTCTTTGTAAGTGTGAAACGCTATACGAAGAGGACCGAAAGACCAAACAGCTTGGACAAAAAGAAAATAAGCATTACAACAAGCCTTTTCCGGCATATAAAAAAGGGCATCGCTTGTTCAAGCAATGCTTTTCACCTGAAAAAGTAACAGTCTTCGGGATCGGTAAACATGATCAATCGATATACAATAGCGATCATCTTAAAAGCTTGATTGATCGGTCAATGATTACACGTACATTTGAAGAAGTAGCAGGAAAGGCGATCTATGAAATAAAACAGAATTTTTGTCAGTTTAATTCAAGCGAAAAGGATCTGTATAGCACCATCATGAAAGAATTTTATAGAATGACTAACCTTTATAAAAGCACAGGGAACACAAGAAAAGATTCACTGCTAATGATCATCAACCAATTAAACAGCCTTTTAAAAGCCTGTGTCCTTCCTAATAGTTTCAAAGAGCATAGCGCAAACGTAATGCCGTCTAAAGCGATTGAAACGATTAACCTTTTGAAAGAATGGCAGCATGATAAAGTTGCCATCGGTTGCACTCATGTAGAAGCTGTAAACCGATATGCCAGTTATATAAAAGATCATTTTCCTGATCGTCCTGTGTTTGTCATCACAGGAGATAAAGCGTCATTTGAACAAAGAAAACAGATCGTCAAAAATTTAAAGAATACAGAAAACGGTATTTTAATTTGCACCCAGCAATCCCTTCCAAGCAGCATGAACATTGATTTTGTCAATCGTGTTCTATTGCTAGAAATGCAGTGGAATTTCTCAGCCATGCAACAATTTTTCGGACGCTTTGTCCGTTATACGTCAACGGATCAAAAAGAAATCCACTTTTTGACCGTTGAAAACAGCATAGAATCAAACATGTTACAGCTGGTCATGAGCAAAGAAAAGATAAATTGTTTCATGAAGAATGAGGATCTTGATAGCTCAGAAATTAATGAGCGTTTTGGGCTTGATGGTGACATTCTCGACATGCTCTTGACCAAAGAGCAAGACAAGGACGGAAAAACCTACATTGCCTGGGGAGATCAAAAGTTTTCTAAATGCTCCTGAAAGGGGGCGTAACACCAGCAATTCGCTGGCGTTACGCATGGTAGGAAAGCTGAAGCTTTCCTTTTATTAAAACGCAGGCATCGAGCCTGCTGGGTCAGCTGACGCTGCCCAAAAGACAAAACCTTTACTATGCTCTGCCAACTACGTTGTCATCGCATAGCTGCCTGGTGCAACTACACGATTTTAGATCCTCTCATTACGTTCATCCTCTATATGAATTCTTCTATCTTATGTATCTTCATGTTCTTCAGTAAGGTCCCTACACTTTTTTAGTTTCTTCTCTCAAACCCTTAAATTCTTTTGTCGGGCTGCCCTGTGGGTCTACTCATGAACTGTAAGCCGGTACAAGACACCGGCCAACATTTCATGGTATCTCGCTCCACGCTAAACCATGGGATAACAAACATCTGTAAGCCCTGGTTGCACCAGGACAACAGCTGCATTGTTCCTCCATCGTTCTTCACGCGCGGCCGACTGCGTGCAGGCTAAAGCCTGCTTGACGGAAGCTGAAGCTTCCTAAAACCATCGGTAGCCAGCCTCCGGCTGCCGTTAAAGTGACATTTCCCTTTTGACCTCCGAAGCGTACAACATTCGGGGCCGGCTAATCAAAAAGCGTGCCAAAGTTTGCGCCTCCGGCTCTTTACCACACTTTTTGATAAGACGGCAAGCCACATGACAAGAGCAAATGCTGATCAGTCGTAACTCGTAAGCCCCAGGAATGTTTAGCAGTAGAGCCTATGCTAAACATCCCTGGGGCAACGGTTACGCTACCTAAAGGCAAATCAGCACTTGTCGCTAAAGCGATGCCTGCGGCCCTCTTGTCATGCGTCTATCCTCAGTTGTCCGTTCTACCTGTCAAAAGGGAAAAATTCACCCTGAAGGGGACTAACCCCTTCGAAGGTAAAAAGAAAAATTAAAGGAGAAGTTCAAATGCCTTATAAAGATATTGAAGTGCCAGCCGAGATTTTTTTAAAAGTGAATGATATTGAAATTTATTATGCTTATCGCGATGAGAGGTATGATTATTTAAAAGAAGAGGTTTATTCACTTTCATGGTATGAAGCTGATGAATTTGAAGTTAGTAGACTTCCACTTTTTGATGAAGATCAAAATTTATACGAATTTAGGGAAGATTATCATCGTCATTTAATCATAGCCTCCATTGCAAGAGGAGATTTAGATTTTGCTATGATTGAACCTTTTAAATTCGCTAAAGAATTTGCCTCTTACACACCTAATGATCTAGGTCACAAATTGAAGGTATATGTCTCATTCGAAGCTGAAAGTGAATGGGTTCCTAACTTTGGTATAGGTTGTGTTGACAATCCTTATTATAAATCTCTAGTCCTATGCAATGAAGATGATGTAGAAATGTTGAAATTCCCTGTACAAGAAGATTCAGACATTGAAAAGTTTTTTCATGTACTTTTCTCAACTTATTCAGAAGGGGATTTAAGATAATGGCAAAACAAAGAGATATTTTAGAATACAGTGACACATTTAGATACCAATTATTGAGCCGTTTACAATCAGATTGTCGTTACTATTTAGGAAACGGAGGCAGGAACAAAAAAAAATTATGGGCAGGAGATGAAAAAAGACACATTAACACAATGAAAAAATTATGGAACAGTTTTTCAATAGATGATAAGCCGGAATGGTTGACATGGGAAGATATTTTAGCCCTTGAAGTCAAAATGATCGGCTAAAAATAGAGATAAGAGGTGATACGGTTGAAAGAATGGATAATATTTTATAATAAGAACACAGATGAAGAGTTGTCTAGAATAACGATAGAGGGTACATTCCCTGATGAGATTCAATCAACAAAAGAACTTCTAGCTTTAGATCAAGGGTTGAAAACAACTGATATTTACACATTAACTAAATAAAAAGCAACCACTAGGATAAGCCCTAGTGGTTTTTTAACGCTTGTCCAGCTTACAGCTGGCCCACGCATGGTAGGAAAGCTTTAGCTTTCCATTTATAGAAACGCAGGCATCGAGCCTGCTGGGTCAGCTAACGCTGCCCAAAAGACAAAACCTTTGCTATGCTCTGCCAACTTCGTTGTCATCGCATAGCTGCATAGTGATATCCTTCAGTTTTAAATTCTCTCGTCATTAGTACCTCCTGCAATATCATGACCTCTTTATTCTTTTCACTGATCTTCAGCATGGTCCTTATACTCTTTTAGTTTCTTCTCCCAAACCCTTAAATTCTTTTGTCGGGCTGCCCTCCGGGTCTACTCATGAAATGTAAGCCGGTACAAGACACCGGCCAACATTTCATGGTATCTCGCTCCACGCTAAACCATGGGATAACAAACATCTGTAAGTCCTGGCTGAACCAGGACAACAGCTGCATTGTTCCTCCATCGTTCTTCACGCGCGGCCGACTGCGTGCAGGCTAGAGCCTGCTTGACGGAAGCTGAAGCTTCCTAAAACCATCGGTAGCCAGCCTACGGCTGCCGTTAAAGTGACATTTCCCTTTTGACCTCCGAAGCGTACAACATTCGGGGCCGGCTAATCAAAAAGCGTGCCAAAGTTTGCGCCTCCGGCTCTTTACCACACTTTTTGATAAGACTGCAAGCCACATGACAAGAGCAAATGCTGATCAGTCGTAACTCGTAAGCCCCAGGGATGTTTAGCAGTAGAGCTTATGCTAAGCATCCCTGAAGCAACGGTTACGCTACCTAAAGGCAAATCAGCACTTGTCGCTAACGCGATGCCTGCGGCCCTCTTGTCATGCGTCTATCCTCAGTTGTCCGTTCTACCTGTCAAAAGGGAAAAATTCACCCTGAAGGGGCGTACCCCTTCGGAGGTAAAAAGAAAAAAGGAGAGAAAAAAATATGCCATATAAAGAAGTAGAAGTACCAGCAGATATCTTCTGCAATAAAAAAGTATTATTTTCAATTTCAGATTGTTACCACAAAATTGTAACTGTTTATATCGAAAACAAACTTGGTCTTTATTCGTTTGAAGATAAGAGTTTTGACGTTAGAGATTTACCACTCTATAAGGAAGATATGCTCGAATTTTTAACAAAAGAAAAGGACTTCACTTCAAGAGATTATGATACTTATTTAATCTTAGCATCTTTAGTGAACGGACATTTAGATAATTACATGGATCAACCGTTTCCGAATCCGATTAACTGTAATGACTGGTCAATTAGGGATATCAAGGAAAAACGAATTGAAATTTTTATTTTGTTAAATGGTGATGGTTATTGGAACTTAGACTATAGTGGAGGAATTGAAGTAGTAGATGTTAGTTCTTATGACTATTTGAGTATCATTGTAGAGAAAGGAACACTGATAGACGAATTTAGCATAGAGACTGAAAGTAGTATGGTTGATAGAGATTTACAAGTCAAAACATTATTAGACATTATGTTTGACTTGAACGGAGAATTGATTTTTTATAATGAAAAACTGTAAAGGGGGATTCTTTGCACTATTAAAGAGGAATGGGGGATGCAAAAAATGACTAATTTTTGTAAAGGTCGAATCAAAATAACTGGCGATCAGATTCCTTTTTTCCTTGCTTATTGTGTGAATTTTCATGAATCTGATGAATCTGATCGTGAAGGAAAAGTGTTTACTAGGATAAAGGGCAGCAATGCCAACTTTATTCAAACAAGCGATATTTCATATAAAGACACTACTAAAATATCACTTCCGTTTGAAGCCGCGAGAGGTGTTGATGAAAAACTTCTTACTCATTTGTCTAAACAATTTAAACTGACGTTTGAAATAGAAGTACACTGCCTTGCCGATTTAACAGATATTCGCCTGCTGATCTGCGAGGGTCAGCTTCATAAAGAAATAAAGCAATATGAAAAAGATGAAAAAATTCACTAGGAGAGTGGGAAAATGAAGAAAAAAGAGTTGTTTAGTAAAGAAATTGAAAATTATGAACACAAGTTAAATGACTATGCAAAAGACTGTTCTCATTATCAAGGTGAGGACTTACGCGGGGCTGAACTTTTAAAGTCAGCCTTACAAAAGGTGAAATTGTTGCAAGAAGAGGGACGCATTTTTGTCGAGTCTCTTGTTGAACACCGGTGTTTGAAAGCCGGTGCTGCACACTTAGGATCTGAACTTTTAGCCATTTGCAACAGACCAAAAGTTATGACATATGACCAATTCAAAGATTCATTTGAGGTTAAAGTGACAATTCAAAAGGTCGAGACTATAACCTTAACAGAATGGTATGAAGATTACTTAATTAACAAAGCAAATGATGAGGGAGAAATGCTTCACTTTGCTGTAATTCACATCGACACTGGGTCTATCATCTTGGATGGCTCTATAAGCTCAGTGGATGAAATAGTAAATCGAATGAAAGAAAAATTCTACATAGTTGAGTGGAATTAAAAGGGGAGATCGTATGAACAACAAGCAATATTCAGTGACAATTGCAGTAGAAGTTAGTTCTACTTCTCATCAAGAAGCAAAAGAAGAAGGGATACAAGATATTTCTGAACTTATTGCATACGGCTCTATAGAAGCTGATGTAAGAGAGATTCATAATGAACTGAATACTATTCAAATGAATGAAAAACTGGTTGGTGTCCAAAGTCGGATTAAAGCTTTAAAAGATATTTCTATATTTAATCGAGACGGTCTTGAAACTGAATTGAAATACTTAGATAAAGCCATTCAGAAATTAAAAGAGGGAGATCAGCAAGCCCTTACCGTAATAGAATATATCAGATTACTCACTTACAATGATGACTTGTTTGATCTGTCAACGGATGTATTAAAACGATTCGAATAAAACCACTAGGGGAGTACCCTAGTGGTTTCTTGCGTTGTCCAGCCTATCGCTGGCCTACGCATGGTAGGAAAGCTATAGCTTTCCTTTTATTAAAACGCAGGCATCGAGCCTGCTGGGTCAGCTAACGCTGCCCAAAAGTCAAAACCTTTGCTATGCTCTGCCAACTACGTTGTCATCGCATAGCGATCTATAACTATGATGCACCATTCTGTTCTAATACTTTATTGAGAATCGAAAAATACTTTTCTTTTTCTAGCTCTGATAACTCTTCCATGTGTACTTCCTCTACTTCACCGTCCACCATAATAGCAGGTTTGAATGGAATTCTTCTTTTATTCAATGGTAATTCTGTATCGTTCTTTATAACAGCGATTATACGCTCAGTTTGCATGAAATATTGCTCCTTTCAATAAAGCACAATTATATTCTAAAAACATTTTATTGACTACGAGATCCGGGCTGCCCTGCGGGTCTACTCATGAACTGTAAGCCGGTACAAAACACCGGCCAACATTTCATGGTATCTCGCTCCACGCTAAACCATGGGATAACAAACATCTGTAAGCCCTGGCTACACCAGGACAACAGCTGCATTGTTCCTCCATCGTTCTTCACGCGCGGCCGACTGCGTGCAGGCTAGAGCCTGCTTGACGGAAGCTGAAGCTTCCTAAAACCATCGGTAGCCAGCCTCCGGCTGCCGTTAAAGTGACATTTCCCTTTTGACCTCCGAAGCGTACAACATTCGGGGCCGGCTAATCAAAAAGCGTGCCAAAGTTTGCGCCTCCGGCTCTTTACCACACTTTTTGATAAGACGGCAAGCCACATGACAAGAGCAAATGCTGATCAGTCGTAACTCGTAAGCCCCAGGAATGTTTAGCAGTAGAGCCTATGCTAAACATCCCTGAAGCAACGGTTACGCTACCTAAAGGCAAATCAGCACTTGTCGCTAACGCGATGCCTGCGGCCCTCTTGTCATGCGTCTATCCTCAGTTGTCCGTTCTACCTGTCAAAAGGGAAAAATTCACCCTGAAGGGGCGTACCCCTTCGGAGGTAAAAATGAAAAACAAAGGAGCTAGAACAATGATCAGTAACATCGAACAAAAACAAAATGATGTAGAAAATGTCCTTGAAGCAATTGAACAAATTAAACAGGGTTCTTATATAACAGGTTATGCGGTATTAAATAATGTAAAAAGATACTGTTCTTCAAAAGCCTTGCCAGTATTGATTAATGAAATTCAGGACGAATTGATGCAAGTCACAGAATCTAACACTTTCGTGTTTGATAAGTATTGCAAGGGAGAAATCAAACGAATTTTAAATGAAACAGATAAACAAATTACTTCAGGTTACGACCTCGGATTGTACATTTCAGAAAATGTGTGCATTCCTGAAGACAAAGATCAGCAAGAGCAGTTGAAAAAAGCATGGGCAGAAGAATTGCTTGATTATTGGATTTACGCTTATGACGAAGGAATTCTAACAAACCCCTTCTATGATTCAGAAACATTCTTAAAAGAGGCTGTAGGTCGAGCAACCAGAATAATGATTCAGTTGTCAGACACATGTGTAGCCAATTGGGATTATACAGGTCCACAAAATTTCCTCCAAAATGAAAAACATAGAATTATAGAAGAAATCATTGCAATTGAAAGTATTAGATTCGAAGAGATTTTCTAAGGAGGGTGAAAACATGAACAGAAATGAATCGATTATAAAGAAGATAAAAGGTTTACTGGCAATTGCGGATGACTCAAAAAATGATGAGGAATCCCAAAGTGCTTTCTTATTAGCTCAAAAGCTAATGATCAAACATGATATTCAGCAGAGTGATGTAGAAACAACTAGAGATGAAAAGCAAGAAATTATTAAAGGACAGGCTGTTGCATATAAAAAATTATTTTGGTGGGAAAGACAATTAGCCGGAATAATAGCAAATAATTTCAGAGTAAAATTCTACTATCATAATAGATTTTTAAACGGTGAAAAAAGGAGGAAGAGTAGTATTATTTTCTTTGGTTTCGAAAATGATGTGAATTTAGCTAAAGAAATGTACGTGCTTGCTTATGATGCTATAAGTAAGTACAGCACAAGATTCGTCAAAAACTATTATCAGAGAGATGCCTTTGTAATTAGAACGAAAGAGAAAACAAAAGAACTTAAAAATTCATATATGTTAGGATTTCTAACTGGACTGAGTGAAAAATTTGAAAAGCAAGTTAAAGAAATGGAACAAGAGTTTGGCTTAATGGTCATAACCCCTAAAGAAGTTTCGAGGGCTTACAATGATCTAGCAAAGGGCTTTTCGGGTAAGGCAAAGCCGGTAAAAACTCCATCAATTGGTGAGGTAGAGGCTTATCATAGAGGTCGTAAAGAGGGGGAACAGATGGATTATTTGAAACAAACGATTGACGATGATATTACCAATTTTTGAACTAAAGGAGGAATAGACATGGCGAATTATGTTGAAGGAAGAATCGCTGTAACTGGTAAATATACGAACTTGAAGAAGTTTATTCTTCAAGGGTTAGTGACTGAATCAAATGGTGTTCCGCCAACACTAGACGAAGAAGATCAATGTCTCAAAGATACAGGGGCAGCATTATTAATGATTGATACAAGTCTCGTAGTCCATTCTTGGGGTGATGACATTCCCCTTGAAATAGTACGTGATGACATTTACACCGTTCGCATGGAATTAACATGCAAATGGAAAATCCAATCGAGTGAACTTTTGGACATCGCTCAAAAATATAACCTGAACATAAATGCTTCAGGGGAAGAAACGGTTGATTACTTCCAACAGAACATTTCCATTAAGAACGGACAAATCATAAGAGATGATGTTTTCACATTAGTTGATAATGATTAAAAAAAGACTACTGACGAGAGAGAGGTACAAATGTTATGGCTGATTGGGTAGAGGGGAATATTCAGTTAAGTGGGTTTCGTTCTAATTTGATTCAGTTTCTCTTAAATGGTTTAATACCAATGGGAAATTCGATTGAAATTAGAAACAGTAAATCGAAGTTTGAAATGCTAACACCAGATAGTGATTATCTTATAGTGGATTCTGATAGGCATTATCTTTCATGTCATAATATCACGATGGATCATCAAAAATGCCAAGTGATAGAATGTCAATTTTCCGCAGCGTTTGAAATCGACACGCAGCTGCTAGAATCCATTTCTAAACAATTTAATATAGATATTGCAATTCGGGCAAATACCCCATCGGATTACGTCCAAAAAGTTAACATTGTAAAGGGCAAGGTAATACAAGATGATTTAATTTGTCCTTGCGATATAGATTAAACCAAAGAAAACCGCAAAAGTGCGGTTTTCTTATTGCGCTACGCTTGGATGGAAAGCTGAAGCTTTCCTTTTATTAAAACGCAGGCATCGAGCCTGCTGGGTCAGCTAACGCTGCCCAAAAGACAAATTCTTTGCTATGCTCTGCCAACTTCGTTGTCATCGCATAGCTTTTTTATTTTGTATCAGCTTGATTCCAGTGGCTCTCTTACTCCATCTTACACGCTCTTATCCTTCTTATCTCATCACTGTTTAAGTTTGAGATTGAACCCCTGTATTAATGATCATTAACTCATTAAAACCTGTTTAGGGCTGCCCTGTGGGTCTACTCATGAACTGTAAGCCGGTACACAACACCGGCCAACATTTCATGGTATCTCGCTCCACGCTAAACCATGGGATAACAAACATCTGTAAGCCCTGGCTGCACCAGGACAACAGCTGCATTGTTCCTCCATCGTTCTTCACGCGCGGCCGACTGCGTGCAGGCTAGAGCCTGCTTGACGGAAGCTGAAGCTTCCTAAAACCATCGGTAGCCAGCCTACGGCTGCCATTGAAATAACATTTCCCTTTTGACCTCCGAAGCGTACAACATTCGGGGCCGGCTAATCAAAAAGCGTGCCAAAGTTTGCGCCTGCGGCTCTTTACCACACTTTTTGATAAGACGGCAAGCCACATGACAAGAGCAAATGCTGATCAGTCGTAACTCGTAAGCCTCAGAAATGTTTAGCAGTAGAGCCTATGCTAAACATTCCTGAAGCAACGGTTACGCTACCTAAAGGCAAATCAGCACTTGTCGCTACCGCGATGCCTGCGGCCCTCTTGTCATGCGTCTATCCTCAGTTGTCCGTTCTACATGTCAAAAGGGAAAATTCATCCCCTATGGGGACCAACCCCTTCGGAGGTAAAAAGACAAATAAAAGGGAAATGAGGAACGTCATATGACAAATCAATACAAAGACAACTATCAAACAAAAAGACATATTGAAACGCAAGATAATATCGACAATGTGATTTTCAATATGTTAGTCGAAATGTATCAAATTTATAGCGCAACATCGAAAGAAGTGTTACCCGAATTCTCTTGGGATATTGAAAAAATCTCAAACGTTCGAGAAGAAATCGAAAAACAATTGGACTTACCAAAAATCTACTAATTATCAAAAGGAGAAATGACAATGAATAAGAACGAGGTATTTGAATTTAATATTGGACTGGCTGTGCAAATTGACTTAGATGATATTACAAGAAAAGAGCTAGGCTTGAATAGCAATGGCAGTGATGTTTTTGAAATTACACAAATCATTTTGGACGATGAGATTCACATATATGAGGCTTTCAGCAAAGAAAAGGGAATAACGATCCAAGCATACGCAACTGATCTTATTCCAGTGGATCTGGGGCGTGATGAGATTGTTGATTAAAAAGAGAACAGCGAAACCCAGCAAAAGAGGCATTTACATCCAGGATGCCCAACTACTTCAAACACAATTTGAAGTAGGTAAAAACTTTGACTACATCATTGATCCTAAGAGCAATACAGTAACAATTGTGCCTGCGGAACAAACTAGAAACACCGTATCAAAAAGAGCCTATAACGGAAGTTATAAGCCTGTGATTGATATTCGTAAAAAGGATGCTTTGCAAGGATTCGCAGGTGTTGATCAATTAGAAATCGAGATCTTTGATGATCAAATCCTTATTCGTGGAATCAAAAAAAAAACAGCATTATCTAACAAGCTAGGTCAGCTCAAGGATTTCTTCTCTTTCAAAAAGAAAGAGAAGAAGGTCTTCAAGCAAAAAAACAGACTAGAAGTATTGCTTTCAAGAAAGCAACTGGATCAAGTAGTCGGAGACAGCTACCAGCAATTTTCTATATTCGACTACTTGGATGCCGGTACAAATCGCGTTGAAAACAACGCTATCACAACAAATTTGGTCAATCAGCATAAATTACCACTACAGATAATTAGTCTATTTAGTGGTGCTGGGATCTTCGACCAGGGCTTTGTTGAAGAAGGGTTCACTGTAAAATTGGCGTTAGAAAAGGATGCAGAGGCAATTCAAACGTATAAAGCTAATTTGGGGAGTCATATTCAGCAAGCCGATCTAACAAACTTTGACTTCTCAATATTCAATGACATTAAGGCTCCTATCATGATTGGAGGTAGCCCATGTCAAGGATTTTCAAGCTCGAACAGAAAAACATCATTCCTTGAAAATCCAAATAACTTATTAGTAAAAAAATATATTGAAGCAGTGAAAGCAAACAAGCATTGTAAGGTGTTTGTCCTAGAAAACGTGCCGGAAATCCTAACGGCAGGGAATGGTCAATTTAAAGATGAGATTGTAAAAGAATTGTCCGAGTTCACCATTTCATATGGAGTAATTAATGCCGTTGATATGGGTTCCGCACAAAAACGAAAACGTGCAATTTTTATTGGTTCAAAAATTGGACCGATCGAACTTCCGAAACCCAATACTTCTAAATATAAAACAGTACGAGAAGCATTTGAAAATCTATATGATTGGGTTCCCAATCAAACAGATATATCAAAGAGTAGGGAAGATACGATTGAAAGAATGCGGTATGTGAAGCAGGGGGAGAACTGGACTTCTATTCCAGATTATTTGAAAAATGCTAGGATGTTGAGTGGCAATACACATAGTTCGGTTTATAAAAGACTTAATATGGATGAGCCATCGATCACGATAGCAAATCCAAGAAAAAGTCTAATCACTCACCCGATAGAAAATCGCATTTTAAGTGTACGGGAATGCGCGAGACTATTTGGTTTAAAAGATTCATTCGTATTCAAGGGGTCCCTGTCATCAATGCAACAACAAATAGCAAACGCTGTGCCAGTTGAGATCGGAAAAGCGATTGCTAAAGTGATCAAAAAAGCTATAAACAGTTTTAACAAACACCCACACTTGGTGCAAGTGTGAAGAGGGGGTTCACAATGAATCAATATATTTATTGCTTAGAAAAGAGTGATATTCAAAAAATCAAGGACGCACTCATTAGAAAGGGCGTTACAGGTGACGACCTAGAAAGAGCTTTATGTAGTCGCTTGTGTGATTTAGATGACATTATAGATGTGACTTTATTTAAAACCGCATAAACGCGGTTTTTTCTTTTCTCAAAAGTAAATGAATTGCGCTTACGCTTGGTAGGAAAGCTGTAGCTTTCCTTTTATTAAAACGCAGGCATCGAGCCTGCTTCGGCAGCTAACGCTGCAAAAGAAAAAAGACTGTGCTGCATGTTCACTTCGTTCACATCGCAGCACCTAAACATAAAAAAAGAGACTTCCCTTATGCTTGGGCAAGTCTCTCTTTAATACTATACAATGATTGACCATGTAGTTGATCAGCCATATTGTACATTGTTAGAATGCGTATGCATCCTTAATGGATTGATGGGTTGTAAAGATTATAACTGATATGCAAATCAAATGACAATCAGGGCTGCCCTTCGGGTCTACTCACGAACTGTAAGCCGGTACAAAACACCGGCCAACATTTCGTGGTATCTCGCTCCACGCTAAACCATGGGATAACAAACATCTGTAAGCACCTGGTTGTCACCAGCTGCAACAGCTGCATTGTTCCTCCATCGTTCTTTACGCGCGGACGACTGCGTGCAGGCTGAAGCCTGCTTAAAACATTTCAAAGGTAAATGTTAAGAGCTTGTTGATGCTTTTCGTCTTGTGAACAATCTGACGATAGCAGCAACCAGAACACCTACTATAAAGCTTGTGATCAGGAGGTTAGCAAAAACTGTGAAGTTGGCTCCTTCTTTGTTAATTTGAATGCCAAAGAAGAGAAGCGTTACAAAGAATGAGATCATAAAGGATTTTGATATGAAGAATCTTTTCAAATTCTCACCACCTTTCAATGGAACCTGTTGCTTACAGTTTATTTAACGCTCCATTTCTTCCATACGGTTCCTTTTTTGTTGGCCGTCAAATAAACCTTGATGTACTGGTCTTGTACGACCAAGCCATATCCTTTTATTTCAAGACCAAAGTGGAAATTTCCTCTTCCGTACACTTCAGCATAATTCTTACCCTTTTTATAGGTCCCTTTCTTCCAGTTGGAGACTTGCCAGATGGAAAGGAATGCTTTTGTATACCAGGCATCATTTAATTTTGCCTTAACGTCACTACCATTATATTGGAAGTAACCCTTTGTCTTGACGGTGAAAAGCTTCATATTGAGAAAGTTTTTTGCTGTGTACCAGCTGGTGAAGGTTTTAGTGTTTTTGTATTTAGCAGCAGTAGCTTTGAAATCTCCATTCTCTTCAGGAGTTTCTTCGGCCGTTGTTTGGTGGATGTAAAAGACAGGACTATTTGTAGTGATAATTGTAAGGTTATCATTGATTGAGTGGCTTTCGAACTGCCCTAGAGCAAGGTTGTCATCAAGATATTTATTCATGTCTAACTCATCATTTGATGAGTTGCTTGTGTTAGGCAGCAACGTTGTACTTTGAGTTGAGGTGTAGTAATTCGGTATGAGCGATTCATCTACTCTTTCCTTTAAATCATCGCAAAAAAACTCTGTTATAAACAGAGGTTAGTAAATAGTTCATTTGATTTTTTTCTTATTTTTATAATATTCTTCGAGGTCGCTTTTCAAGTATAGATTTCTTTTCCCTGTGCCTTCGCCGGTAGAGAAAAAGGGAATAATTCTTTTTGTTTCTAATGCTTGATTAAAGGCGGATCTTGATTGACCTGTAATTTCCCTTGCCTCATCTGTTCCAACCAAGTTCTGTTCCATCCATTTTTTAATTTCTTCTTTATTCATTTTCTTGTCCTCCTAAATATGGTAGATGGTATTTTTCTTCTGCTTTTTTTCTAGCTTCGACAGCGTCGTCTAAAATGTCATAGTTCCCTAAGAAAATTTGTTTCCGTTGAAATCCTATAGTTACCGCCCATTTGCTGCGAGATTCGTTCCAGCGCACACCTTTATGTACACTTTTATTATTTTTATGTAGTTTTGATGTAAGAGCACTTTTTCTTGTGCCATCAATAGCATCTCGATGTAAATACTCCTCTAATCCTTGATCACGTTTTTCGGAGCGTTTACAACCACAGCTTTTGTAATATCCTGCCCGTAAACTTATCCCCAACACATAGACTAGATTTCCGCAAACACACTCACATTCCCACAAACGTGTATTGTTTTTAGTGGTTTTATCACTTAACTTTATGACTTTCAGTTCTCCAAAGACTTTTCCTTTCAAATCAATCCTTTTTCCCATGAAAAAACTTCTCCTTCCTAAATAAAGTAATTAAAAAAAGATTATCATATTTTAAAGGGCAAATGAAAATATATCCTTCTAATACTTCCAAACAATAACCTTAATCATTAATAGAGTGTTTCAATTTACCGGAAAAAACTTCTTGTTGGATAAGAACGTAAGTTCGGTTAAAATAAGTGTAATGATTTCTAAGGAGGAATACAGCATGGATCGAGGGTTTAGTAAGAAGTGGGGAACTTCTCTTATGATGCCGGAGCATAGGGACTCGCTCAACAAACTAAGATTGACATTTGAAAAAACCGATAAACCAATACTCGATGAACAACACCAGGAGTACATTTCCTTAAACTTGTATGAAGCACTCTATAACAATACATTGATTGAAATAACCACGCATCATAATGGATTTAACGAAAAGAAAAAAGGTCATCTAATTTCAATATCAGCTCAAAACCACCAGGTAACATTAAAAAATGACGAAGACCAGATGACAATTAACTTTAATGATATTGTTGATGCAAACAGTGCGGCTCTATGAACCATCAAAATAAAAAGTTCTTGGCCGTTGACGTGAAAAGTTTTTATGCGAGTGCTGCCGCCATAATGATGGATCTTGATCCGTTAACTTGCTACCTTGCTGTAGTCGGTAACAAGGATCGTTCTGGTAGCGTAGTTTTAGCTGCATCACCGGCTTTAAAACGCGACTACAATATCAAGACTGGATCTCGTTTGTATGAAGTCCCTTCAGACCCTAGAATTCACATTGTGAATCCACAGATGAGGAAGTTTATTGACATATCAACCGCATTAACAGAGCTATTTTACAGTTTTGCGCCTCCTGAAGATGTTTATGTCTATAGCATCGATGAATCGTTTATAAGATGGCGTTCATCGCGTCTGTGGGGCAGCCCAAAGGACATGGCCGTAAAAATAAAAGAATCTATTCTAAGGCAATTTGGATTGACAGTGACCATTGGAATTGGCGACAATATGCTGCTGTCTAAGCTTGCTATGGATCTCGAAAGCAAGAAGAGCCCTTCAGGAATCGCTGAGTGGACTGTAACCGATATAAAAGAGAAGTTGTGGCCTGTTAGACCATTATCTAAAATGTGGGGCATAGGAAGACGTATGGAACGTAATTTGAATGGCATGGGCATTTCTACAGTTGGCCAGCTGGCTAACTACCCAAAAGAATTGTTACAGAAAAAATTCGGTGTAATGGGGCTGCAGCTGCACTATCATGCTAACGGAATCGATACAAGTGAGATCAATCATCAGGATCTTCCTGAAAACATTTCTTTCGGAACGAGCCAGATCTTGTTGAGAGACTATCCTGGTGAGACAGACCGAGACATAGCTGCCATAAAAACCGTCATTTTAGAAATAGCTGAAGCAGTTGCAAGCAGAGCAAGAAAAGCACATAAAGCAGGAAGAACTGTGTCACTCTCTATAGGTTACAGCGTAAAAGAGGGTGGGGGAGGATTCAACCGCGCTAAAACGATTGACCAGCCGACTAATGTGACTATGGATATTTTCAGGGTGTGCGAAGCCCTCTTTGATCAATTTCACTCTCATGGGACAGTAAGATCAATTGCCATTTCTCTTTCAAAAGTAGATCCGGCCAACTACATGCAGCTAGATCTCTTTAATCCTGATCAAGAAAAGGTTAGTCGGTTGGGCCATGTAATGGATGCAATCAACAACAAATTTGGTCATACCGCAATCATGCGCGCAGCATCATATACTAATGCCGGAACCATGATTCATCGATCTAATTTGGTTGGCGGTCATATGGGGTAAAACCCCCTTCATACGTGATAGAAGGGGGTGCATTATGTTCATTTCCTTTTGTTGTTCTTCCTTTCTTCTTGATGTTTTTCCCATTCAAGCCTCTTTTGAGTACCAGTCCATTTTTTGAAATATTTATATTTGTTCTTTGAGAATATATCCTTAGCATCAAATGCTTCATATAAACATTCCATAGCCGTCAAAAGCTCACCTGTGAAATGAAAATTCAAGTCTTTGTCTTGATGTAATACAAAATCATCAAGTTCACTATCAATTTTATGAATAGCATCTAGTGATGTCTTTTTATAATTTAATTTAAAATATGTCACTGCTCGATATCTCTTGAAACCTAAATTGATAAACTCGTTTATCTTTTCTTTTGATGGTGGTTCATCATGGTTAACTACATCCTTAGACTTTGATTTCGCTACTTCTAGGAGCATCAAAAAACGACGATTTTCTGACGCATATACAGCAAGAGCAATAATAGATAAAAAGATAAAAATGCTTATATTAAACAATCTGTAACCATCTAGAAGGATTGAGTTTCCATAAAGGCCATAACCGAGTATGAGCAGGAATAGAAAGACAAATGCTGCAATTACTTTTATCCTCATCTCAACAACGAGCTTGTTTAAATAATCTAAGTGCGAAAATTCTTTATTCATTTTGTCCTCCGTCTAATTAAGTTTATCTTCCTTTTCTGCTTACTTTTCTTCTCTTTACAAAATAGAGCCGCACATAAATTCCAACGATTACTGAGGTAAATGCACCTATGAATGCCACAAAACTATTACCACCAGCAGCAGCAAGAAAAGCAAAGTATAGGGCGCAATAGATAAAGAATGTTATCCAGAAAGAGGGGGCCTTCATTGCATTTCTCATTTTGATTCTCCTTTGAACATATATTTTAGATGTTACATCACATCATACACAGAAGAGGGCATATCATGATTATTCGCTCTCAGAGTACCATTTCTCAAAGTATCTGCGTTTAGCTCCTATATCAAATGCAGCATATAGATACATCCTAACCTTAGAATGCAGTTCAAACATTGATCTAACTTTATAAGTATAAGAAAACTTAGATTTTTCATGTTGATAAAACACATTTTCTACAAAGTCGTCAAGCTTCTTATCAGTAATAGCAATTTTGTCTAGTGTACTTGGTGAAATGGTAGATTTAAATCGGTCCGCAAGCTCTTGTCTTAGCAAAAGTAAATCTATAAAATCGTTAAGTGTTTCCTTACTAAATTTACTGTCTTCTTCAAGAATATGATCACACAATTTTTTTGCTTTTGTAAGCATGCCATAGATACCAATTATTTCCGATAAGTATCTAGAGAGGACAATTATTGCAGTAATTAATAGGACAACATAAATTAAACTAGAGTTAAACATGATAATCGGTGCTATGACTAAAGCAAGGATGAGAAGACATCCAATAGTCAGAATCATTTTTGTTCGGAATTTTATTATCGAATCGCTCAAATACTCTAGATTATTTATTTTTTGCATTTTGTTTTTCCTTTCTGATCCTTTGGATCGCTTCATTCAGTTCCTTTTGAGCCTGTTGTCTTTCTGGTCTTATTAACGTAAGTGCAAGAGCATATTCATCAACAATGAACTCAGGATCAGGCTTTTGTTCTATTCTTGGATGTGTATTAGTAGAGGTGCTGATAATGTACTCCAATTTTTTTATAGTTTCTAATATGTTTTCGGGATGTTGGCTAAAAATCATTTTCATCATCCTTCTTAGTTAAATTTATCTTCTTTTTCTGCTACTGTTCGTTTTATCATGCTGCTACCAGTCTCAACAATAATGTCAACAATAGTCCAATACAAATACAACACAAAGAAAAAACATATATACCAAATCATTTCTTATCCTCCTTGAACATCAGTTTGGGGGTTGACACACAACTTCCGAGAATAAAGATTATGTAAACTGAGTGAAAATTTAACCTAGTTTACATTTTTATTTTGAACAATTGTTGTACAGGTACATGAATAAGGGTCCATTATTATAGAAACGGTCGTTCTAACAACAAATTAAAGGTCCCTGTTTCTCGTTTTCGAATTCATTTTTGCTAATCAATAATCTACTCATTGTTTGCTTTTCTTCTCTTGTATTCATGATCTATAAATGATGTGGGTATCTGATTCATTTCATCTAAAATATGAAACTGATGAGTTTCGTTTTCATCTTCATCTGTCTCTGTCTTTTGATATGAAACAACCTTAGTTACTTGAATTTGAATGTTTATGTATACATCACATAGAACATCACAATTTGAGCAACGTGACGGTTCAATTTCGTTGGAATATAAGTCATTTGTGTTTGTATGATTGCATTTTGGACAAGTCCAGTTGAATTTTTGATCTAATCTACTCATTGTCAAAGTTCCTTTCTGTTTCTTTCATTGGTAGGGAAGAAATACATAAATTGGCTGAAATCATCAAATTCACGGTTTGGACTAGCATCAATTTTAGCAAGAATTTCGTATGTTGGAAGTTTTGAGATAATCTTATCTACTTGCTTACGAGTCAAAGAAAATCTTCTAATATTACCCCTTCATTCATGAGATCAACTGTGCATTCTGGTTGACCTCTATTTTCTCCATAGTCATTCTTGATTAAATCAAATATATATTTAGCATGACCTCCTTTATTTGATTGATTATCGAAAATTCGGATTCAATAACATTCCATAGACTTCTCCATTCTTACGTATGAAATCTTTGATAAAATCTTCTAATTCCTCATGAAAGAATGGATCATCAATAGCATTTTCAATGAATTCATCTATGTCATCGTTACATAGACCATGATTAGATAATCGATATTCTCCGTTCTCTAATAGAAATTTAAGGAAGGTTCTATAAAGTTTATCTTTATCAATATTTGTAATCACTTTTTCATTCTCCTTTTCTTCTTTTTGTGCTTTACTTCTTGGTGAACCGCAGTTAGCGCATTCCTTTTCACTCATCCGTTCCAAAATTACTTGACGCAGCTGCCCCAAGTAATTTTGTTCTTCTATCGTTCGAAACCCTTTTGCGCTATATGCGCTATATGCCTCTAACAGCTCCATATTCACCATGTCTTTTGGATCTTTTGGAACTTTTAAATCATTCTTATTCATCGTAAGGCCCCCTTAATTTGCAGACGAATATTTTATGAGTTTCAAATGGAATCTTCATTATTTCAATTCTCCTTTTGCCTGTATGTTTTTGAAAGCTTCAATTTTAGGATTCCTAACTGTATAAGAGTCTAGATCATTAATATCCAAAACTTTATAAGGGTAAAATGAATCGATCTCAGATACAAATATCTCCCCTGCAAAGTCACCAAATTTTTCTACGTCCTGCTGAAGATATACTTCCTCTTCAAACTGTAACATTGTGGCTGCTTCCTTCAAATCGGTTACAGCGTAGGATCCCGCACTGTCTGATACTGAATATAATGAACATCTTTTTAGCTCTCTACCGTCTTTCAGCTTTACATCCAGCATCACCACGCCCTGAGCTTTATGTTTTTCAAGTTCGTTCGCTCGTTGTTCAATTGCTTCCTGAAGTATGTTTTTCACTGTATTACTCTTTGCATTTCTTAAAGCTTCTTCTATTTCTCTTAGTTCATTCTTTAAATTGTCTATTTCTTTTCTCAAAATTCTCTTCCCCTTTATTTATATATTGGTCTTTATTGATGATCCTCAGTAAGCACATGGTTCATAAAAGATCACTCCTTAATATCAAAACTAGAAAAAAGCATCTTTAATTGCTCCAGGAAAATCAATCTTCTTCGCCATGTCGCATAAGAATAATAGTTATGCCAGCAGACAAAGCTGTTATTTGCAAAAGTTGCGTCAGCATTTTAAATGTTGAAGTCACACCCAACAAAAAAAACAAGAGAACGTTAATAAAAATACAAGAAACAATCGCAATAACAACAAAATAAAACGTTTTCAACAAAGATAAAACCACCTATCCACTCCATGTCCTTATTGAATTCAATAGTCTTAATAGCTATTTAAGATACACCAACAAAAAATCTCCAATGATTTTCGCAAGTAAAAAGCATGTAATTATTGCATAAAGAAGGATTAAAGAATTTACTCTTTCTAAAGCAATTCTGGATCTTCTGGATCCTTTGTATTGCCTTGATTGCCTATTATGATCCAAAACAATTACTCCTTCTTTTTTGCCTTCTAGAATCACATCTTTCAAGTGGCATCCTTTCTCGAAACCCACTATAGAAAGAAAAGAACGTACTGCCTGCTTTTTTGAGATTTCTCTAATTACATTGTCATGATCACTTTCAACTAAATTACTTTCAAGAAGAGCTTCATTGTACATCTTCAATGCCTTATCCATATTTCTTGCTCTTATCAATGAATAATATGGATAGGATATCTCAAATAATTTCATTCACTATTCCCCCATTATTCCCCTTCAAGTTCAAATTTGTTGTTTTTCATTCGTATCGACACTTTATCGCCTTTCATATAGGTATGATAAGTTTTTTCATTAACAACGATTGTCGAGGTCTTTTCCTCTGCATATACTCGAAGTGTAAACTCTGTTCTTTCTTTAGTAGTACGTGATACTGGTGTTAAAGCCAAACCTAACGAACCACTGCCTATCATCATGGCTGGAAGAGGCATTATATCTATTTTATTGTTAGTTAATATATTCATTTTTTTATCAACTATTAGACCCTCGACTTCCACACTTTCATTTTTTGATGAAGCTTGTTCTTCATATCCTGTAATATCTTCAAGCATATCAATGCCTAGAGGAAGCACTACGTTCGCTAAAATAACCAGCATTATACCTAGAGGCACTGCTAAAAGTGTAAATCGTTTAAAGTTTTCGAGGAAATCATTCAACCACACGCTTGTCATCTCCTTTTGGATTAGACATAGACTCATTCTCTCCTATGAGAAAATCCACTCCATGTTTACTTAAAAGGTGTTTCAAACGAAAATTTTCTTCTCTTAATTCATAATTAATTTGTGCATCAGGCAAATTTGGATTTTTATTAAACAATTGTTGCTCTAATTGCCGGATCTGCCTTCTATAGTCATTGATAATAAATGAATTTGTGCTTTCATATAATTTACTTGCATCCCGCGTTGCAGCGCGGATCATTGAGAACATTAAAGTATCGGAACTCTCCTTCAATTCCTGTTTTTTTGCTTTTTTCACACAACTAGTACCTCCGATGTAAACACCAATGTGATTAGGAATCTCATCTTTTACTAATTCGTAAAGTTCCTTTGTCAGAACAAAATAATTATAGTGACCAACAAAACTTTTTTTCGAGCTTGATCGAAAGTCTGACAGTGATACTTTAATTTCATAACATCTCCAGATACCCTTTCTATCTAAAGTAAGAAAATCAATTCTCTCGTAGCCAGCTCTAGCTTTGTCGTAACCAATAGTCACTTCAAAGCAACTAAACACACCTTTTTCTTTTGTATGTGCATGGATTTGATTTTCAAGTTTTAATGTAAGAGAGGACTTAGCCATCTTCTCTCTCCGTTCTAATATCAATAATAATCATTTGGTGTTCATTCTCCTTTTTTTGTTTTACTTGTCTGTAATTCAATATCTGGAATGATGGTCTGCGGTCTGAATAAAATCTTGTAATGGAAGGGATCTTCCTTGTTAGGTTCAAGTTGTTCAGCAAAAAAACTCACATTATCACTTAAACCAAGATAGTGCTTTTTGTATTCGTCTTTTCCGACTTTGCACGTTACTGTCATTCTTAGATCAGTATCGTCATTACCCAAAGCACAAAGGCCCTCTACTGTTAGTAAGTATTTGTCAGTAATGCCGTTGAAGAAAACAATTCTTCTTTGAACCTCGAATGAGTCAGAGGATTTTGAAATGTTTTCAGAGACTACATCAGCTTCACTACAGCCAGCCATAATCGCCATTGCAGTAATAAGTAATACTAATAATTTCTTTTTCATTATTCATCAACCCTTCGATTTGTATTTATTTATCCTTCCAGCAGCTATTTAATGAGCTTGCCTCGAAAACGCCTCAAAAATTAGTTCTTTCCATGACTTTAGATTCGTGTATAACTCTCTATGACGTTTAAATTCTTCTATTTCATGTGGTGTTGCTTCTCTTTCAAAGGCTTGTGGTAACCAATCGTTTATATACATAGCATCAAATTTTCCATCTACCATTTCCATAGTTTCAGATATATAGAAATCTGATTCTATTTCAAAAAACCTGTTTTTTCTTTTTTCCAAAACAAGCATTATATTCGTCTCAGTTACACCATCAGGTCGTACGTGATCATCGGCATAAAATGCTCCTAGCTCAATGTTCATCATCAGTTATCCTTTCCTCCAAATGCAGCAACAAAATGTTTTTATAAAAGTCTAGTTGGATCTCTTTTTCGGTTTCTCTTCCATCAATTGTGAATCTCAATGGAGTGTCACCATAGATTTCAAGTTGATCTTGTAACGCTTTAATAACATCACTGACTTTAGGATCAACTAATTTACCCTGATTATCGTCATATGGCATCCTATAATTCCTCCTAAGCTTATATAAGCTGTAAATTGAGTGCTTTTTTCCGTTCTTCCAATAATTTTGCTTTGACCTCTTTCACTGGAATTGGCCTTACAGGTCTTCCAAGAAAGGAAACAACAACATCGGTAAATTCAATGCTGACATCTGTATACCCTACTGATTGATATGGTTTGTCCTCAATCCATACGAGTTTTCCAAGTTGTATTTTTTTCAATATGTGTTCTTTACCTGTTCTGATTCTTGCTACAATGTCCACTGTTTTATATTCACCAAGATTAAATGTGTCTGGCTGGTACAGTATTTTTTCAGCTGTGTTTTGACATGTGTATACAATTTCAAGCTGGCTATATGTGATTGAAACTTCTTCTATGCCTATGATGATCCAATTTTCTTTCTTAACCTCCATCAGATCTCCAATTTGTAACGGTTGTTTATAAAGGTTATAAGTCTTTTTAATAGACTTTATAATGCGTTTCATCTTCATCCTCCTTTCCTATAGAATCATTAGCTCTCTTGTCTTTCCTCTTACTGTCATTTCAAAATATCTGTTCTTGTTCCCTGAGAATATCTTCAAGCCGCACTGCGAAATCTTCCAGCCTAAAATTTTTGTGATTGCCATTGGCAATGTCTTCAAGGTTTTCAAACATAACACCAGACAAGTCATATAAAAGAAGGCTTGACACATCATATATCGAGCTAATATCAGATACCCCCTGACGAAACTCACTAATTCTCCCTTTGTATTTATAAACAGATTCAATACCAGCGCTTTTCCACATCTTTAAAAGAGATAATTCTGCTTCTGCCATAGGGATTTTATTGTTCTGCTTCATCACTTCTCTTGGACCGTATTCCAATAACAACATATCTTCACCAGACATAGATAATTCTTTTTGACCACAAAAAGCGCAGTATAAATCATGACCATACGTTAACTCTTTTATATATGTTCGTTCACTACACTCTTCACAAAAGTATTCATGTAAATTCATTTCGCCAACTCCCATTCTCTGAAACTGTATGGATAATCAACCGTTTCAATAAATCCGATTTCCTTCGCCTTTTGGCGAATCTTTTGACAGCCTTCATGACTATAAGCCCAAATTTCTTTATAGTCTCTAAGATCGCCATATTGACCAGTGATGATGAATTCCCTCATGCTGTTGACCAGCTGCCACATGTTCCCTCCATGTGAGAATCCTTTTGCTGGGCCATGCCCTAATTCATATGGATAGACCCATTCCCCTGTGTAATCGTCTACGAAGAATAATTTCCCTCGCTTTCCAAATATAAAGCAGGCAACCGAATTTTTTGATTCGTAATAAAATGTTCTATGATCAATGCTTGCTATGAGCTGGATCAGCTCGTTTATGTCAATTATTCTTTTTAGCTGTTCAGGTTTTGGCATTTTCCGTTTCCTCCTAATTTGCCTTCCCATAATATTTGGTCATATGTTCAGGTACACACATTTCTGGAAGATTGGCTCTTACCAGTTGTTCCGCAAATGGTGGCGGAACCGAGTTCCCACATCTAGCGACTTGTTTTACTTTGGAATAAACATTTCCATAACAGTCTCTATTTATTACATAGTTTGAAGGGAAACCTTGTGCGTTGAACAACTCATGTGGCTGCAACATCCTCATACCTATGTCTACAATTTGGTAATCCTGACCCTTAACAGTCACCAAAGCAAAACGGTCTTTGGTTGTAATGGTATGTAAAGGACCATTTATACTCTGTCCAATTTCGGAACCATAATATTTGCTTAGAAATGCATAAACAGATTGGCTTCTGTTTTTCAAACTTGCTGAAAGAACAGATGTTACTAATGCATGCTGTCCACCTGTTGTTATGGTTTTAATCGGCTCATCAATTCTACTTCCTGAATGGCCTGTGGTATTAACCATAATTGTCGGTGCTATCAAACAATGTTCTTGCTTAGTTGTTATAGTGGTTAACGGCTTATTCAATTCATATTGCAGCCGATCACCGGCAAAACCTGTTTGACCAATTCTCACGATAAATGGGGTTGGGTTATTAAGCACGAATCGTTGAACACCACGCGCTATCCTCCTCATTGTGTTTTCTGCAAGAGGTCTTTTCCTTGTAAATATTGATGGAATTTCTAGGCTCCAATCAATGACTTCTGCGGCTGTCCTCCAAGGTAACAGCTTACCAACTTGTACGGTTAGACTATTTGGATCACCATGTGTAGGTGCAGGCCAAACAATCGGTTTACCATCACAACGAGCTACCATAAAAAAACGTTTTCTAGTAGTAGGCGCACCATAGTCACAAGCCCTCAATTCTTTGAATTGAACCTTGTATCCCAATGCTTCAAGTGATTTCACAAAAGATTTGAAGGTTTCACCCTTTTTTTCTTTAATTGGATAACCATCAGCATCTAACGGACACCACGTCTGAAACTCTTCAACGTTTTCTAACATGATCACTCGTGGACGTACTGCAATAGCCCATTTCACTGCAATCCATGCTAATCCTCGAACCTGTTTATCCTTCGGTTTACCACCTTTTGCTTTCGAAAAATGCTTACAATCAGGTGAAAACCATGCAAGTCCAACTTTTCGTCCCTTAACAGCCTCTTTCGGATCTACATCCCATACACTTTCGCAGTAATGCTCTGTATCAGGATGGTTTGTTTTGTGCATCGCAATTGCATCTGGATCATGATTAATAGCAATATCAACGGATAAACCTGTCGCAAGCTCGATTCCAGTGCTTGCTCCGCCGCCTCCTGCAAAGTTATCAACAACAATTTCACGAAATAAATTCAAATTTAAATATTCCATTTTTGCTACCTCCAGAATCAACAATTTCTAAAGTTCACAATAGCTGAAACCCCTCGATGTCACATAATTTGGTGTACTCCAAATGTTTATCTGTTTATTTTTGGCTATGCTTTCCGATTTTTTCAACTGCTCTAAATGTAGATAGTTACTTTTGAAAATATAAGCAAGTCTAGCATATCCCTCTTCTAACAACTGCTTCTGAATTAGTTTTCCATCACTATAGACATAAGCAAGTAAACGACCATATTTATCTTTTTTTTCATCCTCTTCAGGCTCAAACTCTAATTCAACTAAATCATCTTTTAATAATTCCTGAAGCCTTTTAGATGCTTCAAGTCCATACGGCTGCACACAGGTTTTTGGACTTTTAGTTTCAGGTGTATCTATTAGAAGCAATCTGACAGATGTTTTCTTTCCCTTATAAAGAACTTTAATCGTATCTCCATCTATCACTTTTAATAATCTAGCTTCTTCTCTAGCTGGTGTTTGATTCGCGTAATATGAATTACATCCCGATATGAAAAAAACAAGGAATAAAACGAAAAGTTTGCATAACAGCTTCATATTTGGACCTCAGATCTTATACCCAAAGTAGCAGCATCGATTTGACTTTCAAATAAAAAAAGCATGGCTTTAATTTGCTTGCGATTTAGGAATCTAATGCTATTCGCGAAAATCAACTTGTCTTCTTGAACCAGATCCATCACTTTCATCCCACATTTCCATTACAGAATTAGTTTTTTTGTTGTTCATTCTCTTTTCATAGTCTTTCATATAACTGTCATTTAAGTTATCTGGAATATAACCAATACGAACCTTTATCAAATTTTCCACGACATACATCCTTTTTGTTGCATCTTTATACGCAGCTAAGATCTCATCACCTCTTTGCTTATCAGCTAAGCCGCGATTTGATTTCCTAACGTCATACAGCCTTTTATAAAAATACGTTCTGTTTTTCCTTGCCTCTTTAAGTAACAAAATCAATTCCCATGTTGGATACAACATTAGTTCGGACGTGGTTTTTTTTAATTCTTCTGGATCTACTGTCGATCTATGACGAGGTACCTGAACTCTTACACCATCACTGGATACCTGGTCAATTTTTAAATAGATATCACAAAAATCACAATAAAATTTCTCTTTCTCTTCACTTACTTTAGTAGCACAGTAAGGACAGGTCTTGTTAGGTTTCATGAAATCACGCCTCCAAATAAATAGGTCATTCAGCATGCAAAATTTGCTATGCTGAATGAATAATGGTATATTTATATTGTTACACTTAACAACAACTTTTTCTTAGAGAAACCAAGTTCGCGCCACGGACTTGGCTTTTTTCTTGTTTGGATCTTTTTAAAGTCAGTGAATTTTTCATACGCATTAGCTTTTCTTTTGATTCAAACTCAATAACTAAGTTAAATGCCAGGCTATTTCTGTTCTTCTGGCACCATCGCTTCACATCTTTGGCCTTCATCAACTTCGAAGCTGTAAATAATACATTCAAATGAATCCCTCTCTGTCATTATATTTTTTTTATTAACAACATCCGTCTTGATACCCTTCATTTTCAAAAGTTCTCTTATAGCTTGAATTGACCTCATTAAAAAAACACCTCAACTAAAGCTGGGAAAATCGCAATGAAAAAGAAGAATACGCTGGCACCAAACGCAGTAAAAATATTGACTTTAATTTGATCCCTTCTATGCTTTTCGACCCTATTCACCTTTATTATTCCTCTTTCCACACGAATCTTCCCTAACCTTGTCAAATCTTTCAATTGACTATTGACAAAATCCTGATCAAAATCATGCCTTTTAACCAAATGATCTACAGTGGTTGTTTTTTCAGAACACAAAACATTTTGTAACCTTTCATCATCAAATTGGTTTTTTCTAATACAAAAATAATCTCTTAGACTTAATTCCATACCACAATTACCTCCTACTCTTTGTTCTTCTTTATTATACCACTTGCTCACGTCGTGTGCAAGTAAACATGTTATTTTTTTCAAATAAAAAAAGCTTCTACTGAAGCTTTACATCTCTACGTTATTATTGATTTCGTATTTAATTTTATATATTGTATTTCTTGATAATCCAGTTTTTCTATGTATATCCATAACAGATTCATGAGCATTCAATCCTCTAACCACTTCGTCAAATATTAGCTTATTTCTTCCTGTTGCATTTGCATGATACTTCCTCTCCTGCCCCTTGTATTTACCCTTTTCCTTTGCAATCTCAATTCCTTCCCTCTGAGCTTTTCGATTTCTTTTCCTTTCATCCTCAACGGCCCAAGCCAATAACGTCAAAACTAAATCTGACACCAGTTTGCCGACACCAGGTAAGTCTTTATATTGCCTAGTATTTAAAATAGGCATATCAAGAACTTCAATATCAATTTCATCATCAATTAGTTTCTTCCATTCATTCATAATCTCTTCTTTGTTCCTTCCAAAACGAGAAAGATCATGAACTATTAATAAGTCGCCAAATCTCATTTTATTTCTCATTTCTGTAAATTGAGGACGATTGAAATTTTTTCCTGAAATTTTTTCCACGTAAATCTTGTCACAATTCTTTTTTTTAAGATCTTGTACCTGCCGATCTAAATTTTGATCCGAGCTACTCACACGCGCATAGCCAAAAATCATAAATTACCTCCTGTTTAATGAACAACCCAAAATGAACATATTGAACCCTTATTGAATCTGTGATTACAGTTGTTAATTTGAGGTATACCCAAATTGAACACCAAGAAATATTTTTATACGAAGTAAGTGACAAATATACCGAATACTGCGAATATACCGAACACTGTTGCAATAAAGGCTATCAATCCCAAAGCAAACCTTCCTACAATAACTAACCCAATAAATAAAATAACGACTAATAATAAGACTTGCAATAATCCAAAAAGAATGGCCTTATACTTAATTAACATAAGTACGAAAAGTATAAACAATATCAAATGTATTAATGTTTTAACCTTCAATATGATTCCCTCCTACTTTTTGAATTACACAAGTCTCTTATTAGTTATTTCTTTTTTCATACTCACTTGCTATGATTTCAAGAGCGTTTTTTATTTTTGTGTGCTTGTGAAAAGCTAAACTTTCAAGAAACAACCGGTCAGTTTCAGAGATCCTGACATTCTTCGTTTCTTCTCCAACGACTTTCTTATATTTCGGAAAATGAATTTTCCCTTCTTCAATTTCACTCTTCAGCTTTGTAATAATGAATGTAATTGCTTCTTTAATGCTAGTTCTATTCTGATACGCAAATTCTCTCAAAAATTCATGTGTTTTTATGTTTACTCTAATTCCAGTATTGGATACATCTGAATTAGCCATGTTATCGACCTCACTTGTTTTTTCATGATGACTCTACCACACGCTTACCATTTAAGCAAGTGAGCATCTTCCCTATTAGAATTTAAAAAGGAAGATCGTCATCAGAAATATCAACTGGCTTTCCATCGTTTGCAAAAGGATCATTTCTAAAGTTACTGTTCTGATCAGGTTGGTTGTTGTTATAGTTATTATTACGTTGCTGGCTATTTGGATATTGATTACCACCATATCCTGCATTTTCTCTCTTTTCTTTAGGCTCTAGAAATTGAACACTTTCAGCCACAACCTCGGTCACAAATACACGTTGACCTTGTTGATTTTCATAGTTTCTTGTCTGCAAACGACCGTCCACACCGGCAAGGCTTCCTTTTTTCAAGTAGTTAGCTACGTTCTCGGCTTGTTTTTTCCAAGTAACACAATTAATAAAATCTGCTTCACGCTCTCCAGATTGATTTGTAAATGTACGATTCACAGCTAAAGTAAAAGTCGCTACAGCTGCACCATTTGGTGTATAACGAAGCTCGGGATCTTTTGTAAGTCTACCAATTAAAACTGTTCTATTAATCATTTGAATCACTCCATAAATGTTATTTTTATACTTTTATTTTACCACTTGCTTACATCGTGTGCAAGTGTTTTCTTTTATTTTACAATCTCCAATTTCCAATCAATTTGAAAATTGTAGTTTTCCGCAACAATATCATTTGGATAATTTAATTGGATATTTAGGTCCTCTATAGGTATCTTACAAAAACCTTTTGGATTACCAGGAGAGGATTGGTATAACACTTTCCAATTTTCATCGAATTCATCATGGCGTATTAGCGCATCTATATTATTCTTGTTAATGATTGGACTAACAAAAAAAGAAAAGAAGATTGGTTTTTCGATCAATCTGGCTTTTAGTACCCAGGAATCATTTTGATTCCTTAAAGTATCTTGAATAACTATATCTTCTTTTGCAGCATCAACTGTTACCATGTTTTTGTTAGAACCTAGTATGGTTATGAGAGATAAGTTTTCAGGTACGTCTACAATATCCAGTTGACCTATCATTCCTTCAATATTTATTGTTTTAATGTTTTCTATCCCACTTCCACTTTTAACATAGAATGTGTACAGTCCGTTATCATTCACTTCAAATGTTCCCTCAGTGGATATACTTTTTTCATTCCTCATATTTTCCAGACTCTTCTTTCCTTTTGCTATCCTTATGTCTTCTATTCCACTTGCAGCTGCAGTAATAACCCTACCTTTATACATCTCTGATCTGGCTGTTTTAGGATCCATTTCAATATCTATTTTAGGTATCTCTTTATCGATATTGCTTATCGAAATAGTCTTTTCAGTAATAAATCCCAATGAATCTTTAACCAATATTTTATACTGTCCGTTTTTTTCGATTCTTTTCTTTAAATTTTTAACTTCTCTTTTTTCTCCATTAATCTCGATTTCAACTATATTTGAATGTGGATTCATCGAAACTGGTGCTACCTCTAAATCAACAAATTGCGTCCACTTATTAGATTGCAAACCTTTCACCTTAATTTCTGGTGGCTCAAGTCTTATATGTTCAACTTCCGATCCATTTCCAGCATTATCGATAGCTCTGACATGCAAATAAAATCCCGTCTTCAAATAATTATTAGGTAAGCTGACTCTCGCGTTTTTCTCTTTATAATTGACTTTAAATCCCGGATCAGTATCACCAATATGATCAACAGTAACCGCAAACCCCTTTAAACCGGATTCAATATCAGCTGCTATCGTTTTTGATACGTATCTCCCACTTCTAGCTCCCGTAGCTTCAACATAATAGTTATACACTGCTGCATTATCTTTTGACTCTAGCATTAAATCAAGGTTATCTTGCTGAAGCTTTATTGATTCAATTTGTGGCTTATCCGGCGCCTCAATATCCTGGGCTTTCCTGTCATTCCAACTTGTATTTTCAGATACCTGGGCAAGATAAAACAAAGTATTGGCTAGTACCTTCTGTTCATCTGGAGTGGCAGCCCCATTAGAGTGGCCGGTCTGAATCATTGCAGTATTATTCCATGTTGTTAAATATACGTTATTGGTGCCTTGTCCCGATCCATCTCCCTTTTCTGGACCAACACCAACTGTGGTATCCGAAAAGTCACTTCTCCAATTTTTATATGACATCCATACATCGCCTAGTGCAACTTGCGAATTTGTATGACTATAAGGTGTTTTTAGATTATTCCCTACTTCACCAATATCCCATGGATAACTTGTTAAAAGACCCTTCTTTCTAATCGTAATCATCTCAGATCCAATCCAGGGCATTTGTATATATGTGCTATTTGCTTTATATATATTGTTGGTAAAAGAGTATGTCTTTACATTCAAAAACTTCGATAATTTCACAAAGTTTTTTAGGTTATGGTATTCTGTGATCGTATCATGTCCTGCAAGAAATCCCCTTCCAGTTTGAATGAAATCCTCAATTGCTTTTTCTGCAGCATCAGAAAGGTCCTGCCTAGCATTTGTATCCCATGTACCCGCAAAAATAACATCATATTTATATTGGTTATTTGCCATAAGGTACTTCATAGGTGCGTTATTGAAATCAGTAATTGATACTATATCAACCTCAATCAACCCCTTGCCATAGCCTTTGGGGTTCTCTGAATTAGGTTCTTCCATCCATTTTTTAACTGAGGCAGACTTTAAGAATTTATGTGTTTCACCTTTCCAATTCTTAAAAGATTCAAGCCCGGCTTCTGGTATGTTTCTGGCATCTGGATATACATTTAAAACTTTCACCTTTTCTTTTGTCGGTATGCTCTGAAATTGGGATTCATTTTTGTTCTTTGAAAATACTCTATAACTATATGGTTGGCTGGAGTCGGGTTTTGTCCAACTCAGTTCAATATATTCACCTGAAGAATGTGGTTTTGCAGATAAAACTGGATTAGCTGCAGCTGTTACAACCTCTTGTCCCAAAATAAAAGTTGTTAATAAAAGTATGATTATTAATAGAATGTTTTTATTTGTTTGCCCCATGAATTCACCTTTCTATCTTTTTTCTTCCCTTTTCTTTTTTCTTTTCAAGAATAAAAACACAAGAATAAAAATCAAGGTACCTACACAAATAAAAGTCCATAGAGGAATTACGATTGAAATTGAAGGCGTGAGATCCGCCTTTTTTCCGTACTCAGCAATTTCGTTATTTTTAATCTCAAAATTTATAAGCTGTCTTTTCTGCCCTTCTGCTTTTACATGAAGAACGTATGAACCAGGTTCGAGCTTTGAAGAATTCCATTTAATATATAATGGAAACGCACTTTGTGGTGCCATTTGAAACTCTTCTATTTTGCCTGAAAACACTTTTTCTTCTTTATCCTTATTAATCAAATCATAAGTCAAAGCAATATCATTCATGATTGCATTCTTTTCATTTTTCATATTCACTACAACAAATGCACCGTTTGCAGATCCCTCAAAGAAAGCATTCTGGAATGTAACTCCTTTCTTATTAGGATTACTTATACGAATATGAACAGGCAGTGTTTTTGTTGTTTCAAGTCGTATTGCGGTAGATTCAATAGGTTTCTTGTTATTACTCTTGTGATCTCTAATTTCACTCACTTGTAAGCCGCCCAGAATATGACCTGAATGATTATCAGTCTTGATAAGAGCATAAATTGTTTTGGTTGTTTTTGGACCAATTGTAATTGAAGGCGTGTTGACAGTAGCAATATTTGTTAATTTTGCTTTCTCTTGTACTCGATCACTATTTCCATTTTGATAAACAATTCCTGTTACGGTTGAGGTAGCATTCACAGGTTTTATCAAAACGTGCTTTACAACAGAAGAATTGTTTTTTATTTTGACTGAAATTTTCTCAGAACTATGGTTCTTCATATTAAAATCAATATAAGAATCATTATTATTTAGTTGACTTTGAGGAAACAATGGTATTAGTTGCAGATCCTCATTAACTGCTGCTGAAGCAATATTACTTTGAGAACCTACTGCTGATGAAATACTAAACATAATGAAAAACAATACAAAGATACTTATATACTTCTTCATACTTTCTCCTTTCAATAGAAGGGGATTTCACCCTGAATTTAAAAGAGCCTATTTTATAATAGGCTCTTCAATAACTATTCTTCTGTAGGCTTTTGCATGTTCAACAGTCTACTTTACCGGAACATGCATATCGGCCGTAATCACTGTTTCATACGTCCCTTTGTAGATACCATCTCTATTAGCAGAGAAAGTTAAATCGTCCTTTTTAAAAACATACTTGAATTGCCCCATACCTTCACCTTTATCAGCTGAAATAATAACGCCTCCAGTTCCTGATTCTGAACCATCTAAAATAATATTCTCGCCAATATTTTTTGGTGCAGTCGCGTTCGGATTCATGTAAGATCCTTCCGGTTGACCTATAGGTACACTATTTAATTTCAAAGACCCTGTAGGAATTTTTTTATCAGAGGACACATTCTTAAATTGAGTGGCTTTTAAAGTAACTTCATATCCGTTTCCAGTCCCACTGAAATCCGTTACCAACAAACCCCCTAATGGTACATTTGATGTAAATGAGTTGTTTAAATTAACAAAATCAAAGATTTTTTCTTTATTGCTTAAAAAAGCTACATTAAACGATCCTCCTTGGATTTCAATGCTACCCTTAGTAGTAGCCGATGATTTTCCATCATCTGATCCTTCAGCTGCTAATACTGTATTGCCAACAAATAAAGTAACCAAAGTCGCCATTGTAACAATCAATTTTTTATAATTTTTCTTTTTCATAATTCATCAACCCTTCTTTTTCGATTCGTTAATTGTTTGCTATTCTCTAAATTGAACTTGTCTTTGCGATGGTTTATTAAAGCGATCATGCTTGATATTCTCAATCAATTCTTGTTCTTTACGTTTATCCAATTTCTTTCTAAGGTCCTTTAGTACATCATTCCAATCAAATCCTTCTTTTTCCGGAATGTTGACTTTCACTACATCCCGATTAATCAGTCTTTTCATTTCGTTTATAAAGACAAGAGATCCTGCATCATTGTCAGTGTTAATACTAATATGAGTTAATGGCAACTTGTCATCTCTTAAAGCCTCGATGATCGCGGTGCTGACAGTTTGTTTTTTTAGACCGTTCATAGATTTAAGTCTAACGTCTTTCAGACTGCCTTTCTTTATGCTCCAAAAAGACAAAAGATCTATTGGCGATTCAAAAAACGCGATACTCTTTGGTTTCCCAATATCAACTGTGAAACCATTATGTGGCTTATCATTGGGACAAATGTATTTGAATGCTCTTTTCTGTCCTTTCATGGGTGTCGTTCCCTGAAGGTCGAAACCTACGATTTCTCCATCTTTAATCCATTTAAAGATGACATTGTTTCTTTTATCTTGGGCTATCAGCCCCTTTTTGATTAACCAATCAACTACCTTAGGTTCAATTTTTCTTTCATTGATAAGATAATGTCTAATCCTACTTGTATCTTGGACTTCTAATTTCCTTTGCTTTTCATAGGAAAAAGGTGGAGTCTTTTTTGTTTCCCTTTTGATTTCACTAATCGCAGAGTAATCACTGCTATTCAACTCATTAACAGCATCAACAAAACTAAGGCCATAATAAATCCTGCAAAAATCTATAGCATTAGTACCACCCTTTTGCCTTGAATTCCAATAAAAAAGACCATTTTCCTTTATAACAAGGCTGTCATGGTCTGCATGGATATAATTTTTCCCTTTTCTTATTAATTTTTCGCCCTTTTTTTCAAGATAATCTATCAGGTCAATATTTCTCGCCTTTTCGATTTCTTCAGGACTCACTCTTTTTTTTCCTCCTCCATTTCGTCTTTCATACAAAACAATCTTCTTCTGGCCACTTTGCTGTTCATCGATTGTTTCTTCCATCGATACTCCCCCTAAATTAAAATAGGTTCCTATTGTTAATCAAAACTAAATTGAATCTTGTTTTCTTTAAAGATTAGCTTTGCTTCAAATTTGTTTTTCTTTTTCTTTGATACAAAACCTTTCAACTTACTCGTTTCCCCTTTTGTCGCTAAAGATTTCACCATGTTTTGACTTAACTTTTTCCCTGCAAATTCTTTTGGAAATGAGCATTTGCAACCGTTTTGATAATTAGAACAACCGTACAATTTTCCAACGTCTCTTATATCTCCCGATTTGCATAATGGACATTTAACGATTTTTTCACCTTTTTGATTTACGGAATTAACTTCATTCGTAGGAATCGAAAAATCATGGTTCATCAGTTTAGCTGGCACCACTTCCAGCATGTGTTCTATGAACTTTTCAACATTGTTTATAAATACACTTTGTTTTCCTTTACCCTGCCCTATTGTAAGCAAATACTTTTCCCATTTAGCAGTCATTTCAGGTTTAGAAAGTAATTCAAGACTATTCTGGATAGCTTCACAAAGAATCAACCCTTGGGGGGTCAAATTCACTCTGTTTTTCTCTATCTTTAATTTCTTTTTATTTACAAGATCGGCTAAAATGTTGGCGCGGGTTGCTTCTGTTCCTATTCCTTCTACTGAATTTAGAATCTTTTTATGGTTTTCATCTTCAACATACCGTCCAATATTGGTCATTCTATTTATAAGCTGGCCCTGGGTTAACAATTTCGGCGGCTTTGTCAATCCTTCCTTAACAAAGACACTAACTTTCAAAATATCCCCAACATTCAAGCTTGGTAAAGTTTGATATTCTTTTTTGGGGTCAGATTCAGCATCATCATATAAGGCTTTCCATCCTTCTAACTTCACAACCTTACCTGAAGTTTCAAATGAATTTAGTCCATTAACATCTACAACGACTTGTGTTTCTTCATAAAGATGATCGGCTGCAAACATGCCAATTGTTCTCCTTAATACAGCATCGTATATATTCTTTTCTTTTTGATTTAACATGCCCATCATTTCTTGATCAGGTATGTTTTCAGTTGGCACAATCGCATAATGATCTTTAACTTTTGTTGTATTTACATATTTATTTCTGGGTTGTAAATTAGTTAATGTTTGACTGTCACCTATAATTTTTTGATAAGCAGCAATATTATCTTTTAAATATTGAAATTCGTGCTCTGTTATAAATGAGCAATCAGTTCTTGGATAACTCAAAATTTTGTGTTTCTCATACAATACTTGCACAATGTCTTTTACTTCTATCGGGCTGTACTTCCACTTTTTATTGGCATACTCTTGTATGCCACTCAATGAAAATAAACTAGGTGCAGTAGTATTCTTCTCTTCAGTCTCACAAAAAGTAACTACACCTTCATTTTCTTTCTTCAGATTATATTTTGAACAGACTGATTGGATCATGGCTTTGTCTTCAAATCTTTCTTTTACTTTTATGTTAAATACATCTTTACCTTTAATTGCTGTACCACATAACTCGAAATAAGGCTTCTCTTTGAAGTTTTTAATATCTTGTTCCCTCTGATAAACTAAAAATAATGTCGGTGTTTGAACCCTCCCAACTGAATAAACACCGTGTATACCCTTTTGTTTCAAAATCAATGTATATAACCTTGTAGCATTTAGCCCAACTAGCCAATCAGCAATTTGCCTAGTTTGAGCCTCTTTATAAAGTGGATACCTCCTATCTCCAGGATCTAAGGCTTTAAACGCTCTGACCAACTCTTTTTTTTGTAAAGAATTGAACCATAGTCGTTTAATTGACTTTCCTGAAACCCCGGCATGATGAATAATGGACCATGCTATATTCTCTCCCTCGCGTCCGGTATCAGTGCCAATAATTATTTCAGTTGCGCTTCTTAGTAATCGCTTTACAATATTGAACTGTTTTCTTCTTTCAGGCTGAACTTCAAACTCAATATTTTTTGGCATGATAGGGAGGCTTTCGAGTGTCCAGGCTTTTCCCCAATCACTCCTGTAATGAGCAGGATCTTTTAATTCTAGAAGATGGCCCACTGCCCATGTGATCAATACTTCACCACCAAAAAAATCGTTATCAGTTACTTCAATATATCCTTGCTTTTTTTGATATGAAGTAAATACTTTCGCAAAATCTTCTGCTTGTGATGGCTTTTCTGCTAGAATCACAATTTTAGATGTCATGATTTCATCCTCCTTTAAAACATAAAAAGGAAAGCGTATTACGCTTCCCTTTTTACCTTTCTACTTCATTAGCAGCAGGCTTTAAACCTTTGTCTTTACCTTTGGATTGCTCCTTAACGTATTCATTTTTTTCCTTATCTAATGCTGCTTCTAAAAGTTTCAATCTTTCTTTTGCAAACTCCGGCATTTCTTCTTGTTTCAATTCATTTAAGACTGCCTTCTTCAGCTTATAGACTTCTTCATAAGGATGTTTCTGTTCAAATTTACGTATTTCAGCTCGTCTCTTGTCTCTTTCTTCGTCTTTAACTTGTTGGTCCCTACTTTCAGAATAAATAACCGTTTTAACTTCTTCCTTGTACACTTTTTTGAACTCAGCTTGGCTTTTATTGATATTTGAGCGAGAAGAGTCAGATTCCCGCGCTAACAAATTTTTCATCATTCCTTTTAATAAACCAGACTTTTTTTCTTCCTGTTCAATTACTGGATCTTCTCTCTCAATTGCAGCATGATTTTCTTTGTCATGATTATTAAGGGACTCCAACAAATTTTCTGCGTCTTCTTTTCTGCTAAAATAACCGGTAATCCTCTCTTGAATTTCTGTTTTTCCATTCGGATATGTTTTTTCAGTTCCAATAAAATAACCACCATTTTGTCGTTTTAAAACCTTCGGATCACTGATTTCAATATCTTCACTTGATAGAATTTCTGCTTCTACTTCTTTTTTGAAGTTCTGTTTGAAATGTTCACTTTCTTTTCCTTGCGAATTCGAATTGACTAACGCCTTTTCTATTTCCTTTGGCAGCTTTTTTTCCTCTTTCAATTGTTCATAAATGGAATCATAAAGACCATCACCAATGTCAATTGTATTTCCATGCTGGATGTTTAGTTCACCATTCTTTTGATATACAAGATGATATTTTGTTCGATCATAACCTGCGCTACCTTTTCTTTGTTCAATTAAGTCTGAAATAACTTCATTCCCTTGCTCAAAAGGTAAAAATTCTAAAGGTTTTAATGAATCATTTTCAGAGCTTGCAATTAAAAGATGAGGTGCCTTTAATTCTTTGGTAGATAAAAGCAGCTTTTTGCCGGAAAATTTTTCGTTATATTCTTTAATTAATTTGGGTGAAAGGCTCTTACTTTTATTATAATCAAGATCCTTCTTCACCGCGGATAAGGTAGCTTCTTCAACTACAAGTTTATCGTCCCTGTATTCAATAAAAACAAAATCTTTATTCTTTTTTGCTTCTTTTTTGTTTTCTGCTACTGTCTTTTTCATTCTCACATCTCCATTATCTCTAGTTTTGGAATTGTTCAGTTGCTTTTGATAACTGTTTATAGAATTAATTAACTTCAAAGATGTCTCATGAATATGACTAAGAACATTTTTAACATCTTCAGGATTTTTGTTCTTTCTAAACTGATCAAGCTGCTGAAAACCTTCTTTACCCATTTCTAATCCAAGAGCCTGACAGGTCGAATAAGAAACAACATCAGAAATAAATGTTTTTTCTTCATTGTTGTATAGTTTATACTCCTTACTATTTTCGATAGCTTTACTCGCTATTTTATTGATTAAGTCATATTGTTTTGATTCATCAAAAGGTCCCTCAATTCCATTGAGTTCAGCAATTTTTTCAACAGATTTTTTTAGGGTTATATCAATATTTTTTTTCAAGGAAGGAGAAGACGCTTCTCTAAACTTTTTTATTTCCTTTGTAGATGCATTTGTTTGTTCGATGTCATAAACAACACCAGGAATAAATGAAAGACGGCCTTTTTTTGTTTTTAAAAGGCCGTCTTTTATCAATCTTAATTCTTTTTCTGTTGCGTTGCTTAATGCTCGCCAGCTGTCTTTCTTATATTCATATTGATCATCTTCCAATTGAGGCACAATTATGGTTGCACCCTCCTTCATTCTCTCTTTCTTAATATCAAACCCTAACTTTTTCCAATGATTAATGCTACCCACATTTGTAGCATCTCTTAGTTGTGATTTAATTAATTCTGTGTTGAATGGCGTAAACCTAAACATTTTAGCTTTAAAGTCTAGGTATTTCTTAAATGATTCACTTGAAGAGAAATAATCAATTATTAACTGATTGAACTGGTCACTAAATATCTTCAACTCTGCCTCGTTATATATTTGTTTTCACCTCGTCTTTCTTCATTATTAGTTTATCTAAACCATAATCATCTTCCAGTGTGTTCAGTAGCACTAATTCACCGGTTCTTGTATTGACTGGAGCTAATAAATTTTCTTGATTTGATATGTGAGTTAAAATTTGCATATGTTCTTCAGGAGTTAAATTAATCACATACGTACGATTATCAATTTCAACTATCAAATCATTATCGCCCACTTCTTTAATCAATCCCAATTCTACATCAGCTGAGAATAGGCATAATATCTTTTGATTTTCATTTCTCGATTCCATACTTCATCTTCACCCCCCTTCATTGTTTATTCAGTTTATTCTGGCGCATATCTGTAATTCTTTTAGTTACTTTTTGTGAAGCAGTTTTAAATCCATCGGTTTCAATATCATCCGTTGTTACAATGTCTGGTATCTCTTGGGCGTACATGATCCCATTCATAATTTCTAGAAGAATTTGAGTATTCTTATCTGCACTATTCACGCCCAATTTGATTTTATTTAACTCACTGTTTAGAGTAACAGATAGGGCCTGAATTACTTCTTTTGTTACATATGAAATAGACCATTCGGTTCCTTTTAATTTCTCATGCTCGGCACAAATCAGACCAATAGCATCTCGATAACTTTTAATCTTGTTCTCATCCATAACCTCACGAATGTAATCATCAACATCCTCTTTCATTACCAATTGTCTACGAACAAACATCCATATCATCTCTCCATACCGTACTCAATTTGTTGTTGAAGTTTTTCATAGTGCCTTTGATTTTTCCAGTCTTCATATTCATTACGAAAAGCACGTTCGACTTTTTTCAAAGCAAATTGCATCCTATATTCCGAACGTAGATTTTTGTTTTTATTCGGCATGACATTTTTTTTGATTCTTTCTTGTTGTTTGTCATACTCTTTCATTTCCTTTAAAAAGGAGTTACCCATTCTTGTATAAAGGTCATTTATTTTGTTTTCTCTATATTCTTCATATTTGGCATTTTTGCCAGTACCATAAGCAGCTTTTAATTGATCAACTTCTTCGTTTAATTCTTTGTTGAACAGGTCAAATTCTTCTTTGTGGTGTTTCTCAATATACTTTTTACTCAGTTCATCTATATAAGGCCTTAATGGTTTTAGAGTATTATAGTTGTATTGCCAATGTCTTTTGTCTTCAGGCAAATGATTATAAATAAACATGAATAGTGGTTTCATCTCTTTATTTCGCCATGCCAAAGTATTATTTTTCTTTTTGCCATTCACAATTTGTTTTCGAACCAAATCGTTCAATAATTTCCTTTGGCTATCTCTGTCTAACAGTTCATTAATGACACTAGACTTCATGGCTGCAATACTAAGTGGTTTTCTTTTACCTCTTTCGCGTGTTGGCGTTGGCTCAACAGTTGCAACATGTACATGGATATTATCAGTATTGTAATGAATTGCAGCTGACCATATCGCACTCTTATCTAAACCTTCTTTTTTCAGCATTGCGTTTACTGCTTTTCTAGTAGCCTCCTTTATTTTTCGCTCATCAATCATGTTACTGTTTTGATTAATAATGCCTTGTTTTTCTAACCAATTTGAATCAAATGATATTACATCTTGCCACATAATACTCTTATTTTTTTGAGCTTCTTCAAATAGTTTTTTTATCTGTTTAGATTCATTTTTTGAAAGGGAATCAATGTGATTTGTAAACAGTGACGATGTTTTTTCAGCATCACCCATATAGTCTTGATACATAGAAAACATTTTTTCGTTCACTTGTTTATTATTACTCTTTGCCTCGTCTCTATCGATGTAATTCACATAGTTTTTGAACGCGTCTTTTGAGGAGGTTACAAACTTAGAAACAATAACGACTCCTGGAGATGTATCAGTCATCATCCTCACCTATTAATACCTTTAAGAGGTTTCGCAACTCATCTGTTACATCAGTCATTTTCTCCATAACAATTATGTTTTTCCTCACAATTTCCTTTGTTTCCTCCAGCTGTTTACTTTCATGCCTAAATAAAAGAAAACTCTCTATATGTCGCCTTAAAAATTCATTTCTTGATAGTCCTTTTTCTTTTGCTATAAGGTCAATTTGTTTTACAAGAATCGGTTCCAATCCTCGAATTTTTATTTCACCTTTCATTTTTTACCATCTCCACTTTCATAGAAAGGGCTAGTGAGTAAGAGCATAAGGGGTTTTTGTCCCCACCGGAGGTGTGGAGCTAGGCAGTGCCTAGCAAAACGAAGTACCCATGAAGAAGGTTGTCACCACTTGTCGATCACTACCGTTTTTCTTCAATAATTTGCTTAATCAGTTACTAATCACTACCTTGACCACTTACTAATCACTTATATATTTTTAATCAAAAACCCACACCACTTCTCAATCACTGCTCTTTTATTTGTTAATATCGGTTTTTTTCAATTCTAATTTCTCGATTTTTTCGATCAATATTTTCTTGTCTGACTCTAACAAAAATTCTTTATCGCTTATATTTTTAATTTCATCTTTCATTGACGAAATGTTCGATTGTGCTTCTTCTTTTTCTTGATCAACCAGATATTTCATCTCATTTGAAATGTCCCTTATTTTTCGCTGCAACATTTTTTCTTCATCTTTTAGAGCTAAGTATGCTGCATCTATCTCTTTGATTTTCCCTGTTATTTTTTCTTGTTCTGCATCAATTATTTCTAGAGCAAATTCGGTTTTATTTTTATTTTTGATGGCGCTCTTCTTCACTTTTCTTTGATCAGCATACAATGTTACTTCAATTGATTTAGAGGACTCTTTTGCATTTTCTTGATCAGTTTCTTCTCTGTTTTCAAATTGATTAATGTCTATCTCATAATCGCTATCTTCAACTGAATTGTTAACAACATCTAATGCTACAACTTTAAAATCTGGACTAACATGGTTGATTTCAATAATATAGTTTTCAGTTTCTTTATACACTACTTTAACGGGTAATAACTTTGCTGGATTAATTTTTTCAACAGCTTCAAAAGTAATATCATCCATTAAAGTGTTATTCACCTGCTTAAAATTTAATTGAACACGCATCGAATTTTGTTTTGAATCATACTCCCAATTTTCAATCGAAACGGTGTCCATAGATCTCATTGAGATATCAGTTTTTAGTGTAGTATTTAAAATTGGATCATCCTCACCCAGAAGTGGTTTTGAGACAAAAAAAAATGCTAGACCCACGAAAATGAATAGCATAATAGAGTAGTAAACATTTGATTTTTTTGTGTTTAATTTAAATGAATCACTTGATTTCAATTTCTTAAACAACTTTTTCCCTCCAATTTTGATCTATTCCTCTAGAGAGTAAATATCCCTCAAATTATTAACTACCCACCCCTGTTTTGTTTTCTTAATTGATACATTGACGTAGATTTTCGTATTTACAGTAGTGCCATTTTGCTCTTCAGAAAGTATATGATCAAATTCAGCGATTGCATCTATACTATTCTCTGTGTTTTGTTTTGTTTTAAGATACGTGTTTATGTTTTTCACATTGCTGCTAACGTGATCTTGATAGAACCGATCAGATGGATAAAACCTTTCTAATAGGTCACTCGCCATAATCTTCTCAGCTTCTTTTTTTCTTTCTTCATATCCATCTTTGCTTTGGACATATGAGAGTTCAATGAAGCGTTGTGTAATTGCTAGGATACTCCTTCTTTCTCTTTCTTGTTCACTTGGTTTGGCATTTTTAATCTCTTTCTTCAATTGACTAATCTCATTGTCTTTCGCTTTAATTTCTTCACTGAGTTGTCTATTTAAATTAATTCCGTCACTTTTTGCACCAAAATATATGTTGCTAATAACAAAAATAACACTTATGGCAACCAGCAAGAAAAACAGAATTTTTTTCCCTTTCAAGTCATTGTTCACCTCTTTTAGTTAAATGAAGCAATCCTTCCAAATCCATAAAAATGTTCTTTCCAATAACCCGAAAGGGTTGAGTATTGTATACCTGAACCATTCGAGTTGTAAAATTTATTATCACCTAAGTAAATACCTACATGGGTTACTGGTACGCCAGCGTTATAGGTTTTCTCAAAGAAAACTAAATCACCAGGCTTCGCTTCGCTGCTACTAATTTTTTTGCTGGCATTGTATTGTTGTTGTGCAGTTCTCGGTAATGAAATGCCACCTTTATTAAACATCCATTGCATTAATCCTGAACAATCAAAACCAGTAATAGGATTGGACCCACCGAATACATATGGCCGTCCTTTATATTTCAATCCTTCTTCCATAATCAGTTTTAACGTTGAATTTTTAAATTCTCCAACTTGAGTAGAATTCCCAACAAAATATTTAAGTACAGCGTCTACATATCCTATGTCTCCGTAGCATGCACCTGTAGCTGCTGACTCTGGTCTTACACATGAATAATTGCCTGTGTGTTTAACTTTTTGATACATCATTCTTGAAAATTCTATAGCAAGTTCTTTCGTATAATTACCCCCATGCTTCATAACATAATTTATAAAACCACCACCAAAGTTATAAGATTGAAGTGTTAATTTGATATCACCTTTCGCTTTTTCTAATACACTTTTGAAATGTTTGACTCCATATTTTATAGACTCAGTAGGATTAGTTATACAACCAATTCTTCCACATTTCGATTCACTTGCTTGCATTGGATCCAGCCCACGCCCTCCTGATTCTTGCATCATTAACGCGAGCATCAAATCCACATGTTCATGTATCCCATACTCTTTAGCATAGTTAGCAACAAGTGATCTATAACGTTCAACCTCTGGAGACACATTGGCCTTTCCTTCACTTTCAGAATAGGAAAAATCGTTTTGTTTATTTGATAATCCACCTGACAGCACTGAAAACATTCCAACAAACAAAATTATCAGGAAAAAAATAATGGCCCCTATACCAAACAGGAGCCATTTTTTCGGAATGATTTTCATATTCTCTTATGCACCTCCACCAAATAGTTCAAGTTCCTCACTTGAACACTCAACAGAGAAACGAATATTCTGCACACCCTGGATAACAAGGATCATATCTCCTGTTTCCAAGAATGGAATTTCATTTAACTCACTGTTACTTAATTGCCCATTAAAGATGGTTTGTAGCTGTTCTAAGTTATTACTGTCTTGTTGCATGATTAGCTTGTACTGTGCTAATTCGAATAACGTTTTAATTGCTTCTACTTCTTCTGAACCACTACCTTCTGGAACAAAATCTCTAATCATATGACTACCAAAAATCATTCCACCAAAATACTTTCGCGCTTCTCTAGCAAATATACATAAATAATTGAGAAGTTCCAGATTACCCTTTCTCGCATTTACAACATGATGCGCTTCGTCCATTATAAAGAGGAATCGAATAGCGTCCTCAAAACTCAATTCTCCTTTGTTAAACGCTTCAAATTGTGGATACCCATGTTTCAGCATAGAATCCCAAATTAAATTAATTACACTGAAAAGTTGAGCTTGTCTTATTTCAGGTTTTAATTGCAATAAGTTCCTAATGGAGAAAAAAACGATTTGTTCGTCATCAAAGTTTTCAATGCTAGTGATTCCATTACAAAGCCCCCCATAGCTCTCAATTAAATTTGTTATCGTTAACTCTATTCTTTCTAGCCTTTCTTTTCTAGGGACGCTTAAATTGTCCCACATCTTTTTCGATTCGAAGTCTTCATATAATTCTTGGCGAACCAGATCTAGAAAATCTGAAAATATTGGGTACTCTTCTTTAGGTAAGGAACTTATTCTATTATCCTTGTTTCCTTCAAGCCATAACCCTCTAATAACATATAACCTTCTTAACAAATTTTCGAATTCTTTAATCTCATCACCATTTGCTTCGGGAGCAATATTACGATAATAGATTGTCATCTTAGATAAATGTTGAGCAAAAGTAACACTTTCGTATTCTGATGTCTTAAATACCTGTAGTGGATTAATAATACCATCAGAACCATCTAGTGCAATCATACGGCCATTAAGCTCTTTTACAACATCTCTATATTCCCCAGTGATATCAAATCCTCTTATTTTATCACTACGAATAGAACGATCAACACTTAACTTTTTTAGAACAGTTGATTTCCCTGCGCCCATTTTACCAACCAATATTGCATTATAAGACTTCCTCTTTTTATCCTTGTGAAACAAATCAAACAAGACGTTACCAAAAGTCTGAGTTGTTCCGTAGAAGAATCCATAGGGATCTGATAATTGGCTAAAATGAAAGGGGAAGCCTCCAGCTAAAGCATTGGCTGGTATTGGCTTCCCTTTTCTTTTATTCGCGTATTTATTTTGAGTTTCATAAGGAGCACTTTTTGACTTCCATTCATACTCTTGTTCATTAAGGAATATGCTGCCCCTGAATTTATATTCTTCAAGATATTCCAGTATCGTTTTAACTTTGTCTTCTAATTCTGCAATTGTTTTTGCGGAAAGAAAACTCCGAAGATGGACCCTTTTCATAACTTCTCCATGCAATGAAATGTCTTCTACAAGCTCACTTAACTCTTCATAAGAATGTCTTGCTTCCATCTGTGAAACGCGATGCTTTTCATTTTCATATCTATTTTCTTGCTCTGATAAACTTTTATTAATGTCTTTAATAACTGATTTTCTCTCTTCAGTTATTATATCCAGGGTTGTAGTTGCTCCTTCAAAATTCATAATCGGTTCTAGCCAAAAACGATTAACCAGTTTTGGGTATTCATAAATATGAATAGTGGTTTCAAAGCCATCTCCTTTTCTAATGAAAGCTTCCTTGAATTTAATGCCTCCTTGTGGTTGAATTTTTGAAATAAATTGGCTGTTATAACCTTGTTTACTTCCATCATTTTTCGGACGTATATATCGTTCAAGGACTTTAATTTTCATCACCCCGATTTTCAACTTTTGAGTTTAAATTATTTAACTTATATAACAAGTCAATCTTTTTATTAATATTAATTTCATGTATCATCAATGATCTCGAAAGGATCCTTTTTGCGTTTACAACTTTGCTTTCAAGAGTCTCTTTTGAATTAGAGAACAACTCCAAAAAATACTCTCTATTATTTCTCTTTGACTCTATTGTTTCTAGCTCAGATTTTTTTCTATGCAGCTGCTTTAAGAATTTTTCGTTATCACACTTTTCAATCAGTTTATTCACATGATTTTTTTGAATTGTTGTGTTGACTGGAAAATTCATAGAAATAATTTTGACACCTTGATGATGAGATCGATAAAATTGGGCCAGCGCGCTTATATCAATCGCAGTTTCTTCTTCATTGCGCGAATGAACGTCCTTACCTTCTATTTGTAATATTTCAGCATAATTGCCGTCACTTAAAACAACATAACCTTCATCCGTAATATCTCTTTCGTTCATTAGTTCAACAATTGAATAACTAAGCTTTTGGTTTCTTTTCTTCTTTTCTTTTAAAACCTTTTGCTTAGAAGTTACAGCTTTTTTTTCAAGAGATTTTTTTGTTTTTTTCTTTAGCTTAGGAAGCTTAATTTTAGAACTCTTCTTTTTCTCCATTTCTCTTTCATTAAATACAGCCAATGAATATCACCTCAATTCTCTCTATCAATTGACGTATATTTATTTCGATCCCTGATCAAAGCTAAAAATAGAGCTTCATACATTCTTTTTTTAGGGTTAAGAGGTGTTCTAATTATCGATATCACACCAACGATTAACATAAAGACATAAAAGGGTATTGATAATTTTGCATGCACAAAATTTGAACATAAGCTTGTAAAACCAAGTACACCAATCAAAAAGAACAAATCGAATAAAAATAAAGCACTTGTTAATTTTAATTCTGAATTAATTTCATTTGGTATTCTATATCTCATCTTTACTCCTTACTAATAGAGGGAGGGAGAAATAATCCCTCTATTTGTTTTTATTTCGCAAACTCTGAACAGTGTTCTTAGTAAGTTGATATGTTCGTTTAGCATTCTGTATCTTTGGATTTTTATCTGCCTTATTTTTAATACTTTCTTTGAAATATTGCCCCAATGTACGAGTCTCGGTTCTATTTTGGTTGGTCAATGGTATATCCGCAGTAGATATTGAATTGACTTGATGATTAGTTACAGGACTGTTTGTTTTTGGGGTAGTTCCAGCAGAAATAGTACCACCATCAGACTGAATTGTTGGAGGTTGGCTATAGCTGTTAGAATGAATTTGATTTTCCCCACTGTATGCTGGCGGCATTTGTGACTGAAGGCTTGGAGACGCATCTACATTCGTTCCAGCTGCTTCATTGCCTTCCTGGTGTTTTCCTGACGGCATCTGTGACTGAAGGCTTGGAGACGCATCTACATTCGTTCCAGCTGCTTCATTGCCTTCCTGGTGTTTTCCTGACGGCATTTGTGACTGAAGACTTGGCTTCTTGTCTACATTTGTTCCAGCTGCTTTATCGCCTTCCTTATCTTTTCCTGACGGCATCTGTGACTGAAGGCTTGGCTTCTTGTCTACATTTGTTCCAGCTGCTTTATCGCCTTCCTTATCTTTTCCTGACGGCATCTGTGACTGAAGGCTTGGCTTCTTGTCTACATTTGTTCCAGCTGCTTTATCGCCTTCCTTATCTTTTCCTGACGGCATCTGTGACTGAAGGCTTGGCTTCTTGTCTACATTTGTTCCAGCTGCTTTATCGCCTTCCTTATCTTTTCCTGACGGCATTTGTGACTGAAGACTTGGCTTCTTGTCTACATTTGTTCCAGCTGCTTTATCGCCTTCCTTATCTTTTCCTGACGGCATCTGTGACTGAAGGCTTGGAGACGCATCTACATTCGTTCCAGCTGCTTCATTGCCTTCCTGGTGTTTTCCTGACGGCATTTGTGACTGAAGACTTGGCTGGGTGTCTACAGAATTACTTAGATTATCTTTTGCGGGGTGTTTACCCTTATTATTCTTTTTCATCTCTTCGTCTAATGAAGGACCATTTTTCTGTCCTTTTAATCCTGCTATTGCACCTCCTGTGACTGCTGCTGTTTGAAGGCTACCTGTTGCAAGCATACTTGCACCTTTCTTAGAAATAGAAGCTCCTTTTTTGGTTAAGTTGGAAGCTCCTTTAGCCATTGCAAGACCGCCAACTAATGTACCCCATCCACTTTTCAATCCAGCATCAATCCCTAACACTCTCTCACACATAACAGGTCCATCAATTACGGCTAAACTCCCTGCAATTAGCGCAATTAAAAAGGCTACACCATCTAATCTACTCGATATGTAATCAGAGTAATTAAGGTATAGCCTTAAACTTATAAAGATGAAGACAATTACAGCAAATGTGTTAAATATATGTTTTAGGACTTCTTTTAACTTCTGTCCACCTGAAGCAATATCAGCATGTGCTAGTATAGAAGCTAAAATATGATTAAATGCCAATTCGAATGCTAGTCGAGCTAATTTTATTGATACAAATAAAAGTGTGGCAGCAGTAACAAGTAAGGTTATTGCAGTATTTAGAAAATCCCACTTCCATCTATAATACTTTTCACTAAAGAATCCCATAACACCACTATCTAATGGTTGAATTCTTTGATTACCTTGGCTGTCAAACGCCATCTTCTTTTCGAGAACCTTTATGCCTTTCTTTGATATTTTTTCATCACCATTCATTTGAAAGTCCCCATCAAGCCTTTCATTGATGTCTATATCTTTTGCATATTTGTTAGGAATGTTGTTTTCTTTCTTTAATTCTGTACTTTTCCAACCATTATTATCGTAAAGAGAGACATCGGTTAAATTCTTTTTTATGACTTTATTTGCAGTGGATCCTGTTTCTTCATACTTGGCAACTTCAACACCTTTCTGTATAAAAGAATTTGTTTTACTCATGGCCGTTCCGAGTAAAGCTGCCGTTATTAAACCAATGACAATAGCCGGCACAATTTGATCTCTATTTCCTTTTCTGTTGAACATAAGCTGATAACCAATAAAACAAATAGACAACGCAAAAAGAATATACAGACCAGGTTTAATTGTGGTTAAAAAATCTGTTATTTCTTTATATTTGAAAAAACCCGATAGAGTAAGCACACTGTCTGTAATACCTTCTAAACTATCGACTAGCCATGATAGTCCCCTAACAAGGGCCCAACCTATCCAACGGAGAACATCCATTAGGATATTACTAACCTCTAAAATATCCGAAAATCTTTTTAGAATTTTAAGAATTTCTTCATCTTTCATTTAACATTTATACCTCCCCTGCTACTTCAAGTTTTCGATCTTTTCTTTAATTTTTCCACGAATTACTTTATAAACGTTTCCTTGAACTCGATCTGAGTGAGCCAATAACTTCAACAAGTTTTGGAAATCAGTCATTGACCTTGAAACTAAGTCAATATTATTTTGATCAGATATCCTTTCAATTAATTGGAGTGTTACAATATCATCCACAAAAAACTGTTCAACATTGTAGTCTTGCCAATTATCAATAGTCAATGAAAGGGATAAATTCTTATTCTCCTGTTCTTCATGTGGCTCTTTATTTAGTTGTACAACTTCCTTTATGGACTCAGTTTGTTCATCGGCTATGTTCCTTTTTTCATCCTTACTTGCCAAATGTTCAGCAACACCTTGCTCAATCGCATTGAATAATTCTGTGAATTCGTCTGAATTTTCTGAATACAGATCACCGGTGAAATCTATGAGTAAATCCATTGGATTAACATTGTAATGAATTGAATTTATATCTACATCTAAAATAGATTGATTTGTATCAAAATCATCAGCTAAATATTCATATCTGTAAGGCATGGTTGTTTTATCAGTATTGTATATAGGTCTCGGTCGTACTCGATTAAATTTTTGATCATTCCTTTTTAAAGATCTTATAACGACAGTTTCCCCCATTTTCAGTTCTAACAATTCACTAGGAGTTAGTAGTCTCCTTCCATCTATGCTATGTGTGATAGATTTATCAAGAGAAAATGCAGGACCACTTCTTGACGATAATACATATGTTTTTTCACCTAACATTTCTGAAAACTTATTAACAGTTGATTGATCAGTTGATAAAATATAGATGTGGTTACCACAGTTACCTAAAATATTGTCAGCGTCTTCCCCATATAATTTTTTTACTTGAGCATATCCTTGAATTATAAGATTAAAGCGAATATTCCTTCCTAAACATACTGTTATAATGCTTCCCATGTTATCGATTGCCGGCATATTCCCAAACTCATCTAAGAGAAAAACTACTTCCCTATGGCATTCTCCACTACGAGATAAAGAAGCATTTTTAGATAACACAAAATATAACTGCCTTATAAAAATAGAAGCAATTACATGATTAGAAGCATCGTAATCAGGTGTTATCATGAAAATAGCAATCGGCTTATTGAAGTAAGTTACCTGAAGTAAGTTTGTTGAAGTATTATCTTGACCAGATTGAATTTCATAGGAAGTCTCACCTGTGTCTTTATTAATCTCTTTTATTAAATACCTCTTTTCATTGACTAATAAAATATCGCCTTCCTGAATATTTTGCGTGAAATTACATATCCACCGGCCACTAACATTCGCCTTTACGTTTAGTTTAGATCCATCAGGAAATGTTACTTTTATTTTAGTCCTTGGTTCTGCAACACCCTCCAGCATCTTACCAAATCCAACTTTTTTTAAATCAATGGAATTCTTAGAGGTCATTCTGGCCGTTGAATCAAAAGTAAAGAATGATAGACCATCCATTGCAGTTGTAAATATGCTTCCCCTTGTGTTACCTTTTGCAAAGTTACTTGTGGCGTACATATTTTTTGCTACATGGCCATCTGGTAGGTTTTGAAAATAAACATCCAAAGCGTTTCTTGTTTCCCCACCTTTACGTAGTGGCGGTAATTCTTTAGATCCTAATGATGACAACATGTTTGCTACTGTGTACATTGTTATTTTTTCAGGTGTTGATTCTTTAATACATTTATCTATAACTGCCAATATTATGGCATTACATAAACTCATAGAAGAACTTGCCCAGAAATTTTTCGGATCCTTTGGGTCAAAATAAAGTGAGTAAGAAAGAGATTTACACAACATTTGAGCCGTTGAAAAATCTCTGGCTAAATAAGCATCTTTGATTAGTTGTAATAAGTTATAACTCATAGATTCATCTTGATCTAAAAGATTCAAGACTTCAATATGATACCCTCTACTTTCCAATGTCTTCTTTGAAGCAGTGAATAACTCGCCTTTTGGATCATTTATTATTAAACTCGGTTGATGTTCAGCCCTTGAATAAACATCAATTGTTGGGAATACAACTAATTCACCTTTACCACTTCTTGTCGTCCCTATTATACAGTTATTCACAGATCCATCATCTATTAGAAGCTCATCTGAACTTCTCGATATTACAATTCCACCTTTACCTTTATATTTTTCCTTCTTTAATGGAACTCTCTTGTATTGATCTCTAAGTTCTTTTTCAGTGCTAAATCTTTGTGACCCTTTTTCATCCGTTGCAATTGCTGCAAAATTTGTTTTCATGTCGTATACCACTTTAATGTTTACTATCAAAATAAACACGCCTACGATCAAATAATAAAACGGATATTTTAAAACAGGTGTTTGAATTAAAAAAGCAGCTGATAAATTAAACTCTAAAGGCCCGGTTATATTCCCTAAAGAAGAAATTAACTGGAGAACCATGTGTAATAGGAAGTTCGAAATCATTATGATAAGTAAGCTTACTGAGACACACAAAGGGATGAGCACTTTTTTTTGTGCTAATATTTCCTTTTTAACCAAGGCACTCACCTAATCATTTTGTTTTTTTTGAATGTTTTTTTCGAGATTTGATAGTCTATTCTGTAAATCGTTAAGTTTTTCGCTTTGACTTTTTTGTTGATCATCTTTTTTCTTTTCATGTCTTAATTCTGTTTTTAAGTCTGTTATGATTTTATCCTTGGTGATTAATGAAAACTGGCTATAAACTGCAAAGCCAATAAGCGAAACAATCAAAACACAACACATTATTAGTGTTACCTTTTGAATGACCATCAAGGATATGCCTAAAACTTTTTTCCTTTGATTATCTTCTTGTAGATCCAAATTCTTTCCCTTATTGGCGTCGTATTCATAATCATTTGGGAGACACTGCTTCATTTTTTCTAAAAGTATTTGCTTTTCTTTCCTTTGTTCATCATCCTTAACAGGAAATTCATTAAGCTTTTTCACAATATGGTCATACAGATCATTTGCTTTACCGGACCCCAACTGCATAGTTCCATCATATAACTCGTCTTGATTTTCATTAAGTAACGTAAAGTCATAAGCTATTTCTTCTTTCTGTTCCCTTGATTTTTTTTCATACCTGGAAGTGACAGAAACCGCGTCAGCAAATGATATAACATTACCACTTTCATTATCTAGAGGGTTCCTGTGCAGAACAAATAACATCTTATATTCTCTCCTTTAATTTTAAAAAAAGCTATACCCGTAGGTATAGCTTAAAATTTAATATTAGAATCAACAGCTTGTGCTAGCTTTAATGCACCCATAACAATAACTAATCCGACAGCTCCACCTATGAACCAGGGAATACATTTTTGCCTACCTCCTGCCCCACCTAATATTAACAAATAACCACCAAAACAAAAGGCAATACCTGAAGCAACAATAGCACCGATCTGCAGCCATTTTAAAAAGCTCTTTCCTGAACTTACAAGATCACTCATAGCATCACCTAGTAACATATTATTAAGTGAGTTTAACATTAGATCTAACATTCTAAAATTCCTCTTTTCCTTTATCTGTATTTGAAGAAAGTGAACTAAGTCCCTGTAAAATAACCTCTTGATTTTCTTCTACAACGTTTTTATATTGTTCGTGAAGCCATATTGAATGGTCTTCACCTTTTACTTGTAAGATTCGCATTGCCAATTCCCTTGTCAATTTTTTATCTTTAGGCGAAATACTCATGATCTACTCCTTTTTATTTTTTGTTTGCTTTTATAAAGTTAATGACCGATTGAAAGTCTTCACTATCTTTAATATTGACAAGTGATATTTCGTCTTTCATTTTTCCATTCGAGTAGAAAGCTAGGCTGTCTAATTTTTGATTTATATCAACTCCAAAATCGGTTTGAGATGAATTAACTGGAATTGAAGAAGAATTTAGATTTAAATCCATAATAATCACTTTTTCTTGATTCGCAGCTTCGTTGATTTTGTCTAATAATCTTACTCGTTGTGAG
>NZ_CP101833.1:0-102500 GCF_024498355.1 Bacillus pumilus | reverse complement strand
GTAGATCACCTGGTTTCGGGTCTACGACCACGTACTCATGCGCCCTATTCAGACTCGCTTTCGCTGCGGCTCCGCATCTTCTGCTTAACCTTGCACGGGATCGTAACTCGCCGGTTCATTCTACAAAAGGCACGCCATCACCCGTTAACGGGCTCTGACTACTTGTAGGCACACGGTTTCAGGATCTATTTCACTCCCCTTCCGGGGTGCTTTTCACCTTTCCCTCACGGTACTGGTTCACTATCGGTCACTAGGGAGTATTTAGCCTTGGGAGATGGTCCTCCCGGATTCCGACGGAATTTCACGTGTTCCGCCGTACTCAGGATCCACTCTGGAGGGAATGACATTTCAGTTACAGGGCTGTTACCTTCTCTGGCGGGCCTTTCCAGACCTCTTCGCTTATATCATTCCTTTGTAACTCCGTATAGAGTGTCCTACAACCCCAAGAGGCAAGCCTCTTGGTTTGGGCTGTTCCCGTTTCGCTCGCCGCTACTTAGGGAATCGCATTTGCTTTCTCTTCCTCCGGGTACTTAGATGTTTCAGTTCCCCGGGTATGCCTTCTCATACTCTATGTATTCAAGTATGGATACTACTCCATTACGAGCAGTGGGTTTCCCCATTCGGAAATCTCCGGATCAAAGCTTGCTTACAGCTCCCCGAAGCATATCGGTGTTCGTCCCGTCCTTCATCGGCTCCTAGTGCCAAGGCATCCACCGTGCGCCCTTTCTAACTTAACCATTTCTTACTTTAGAAAGAATCACTATGTGTGATGAACTTTGCATTGCATTCAATGTGAATGTATTACTTATTGTTATCTAGTTTTCAAAGAACAATCCTGTCTCGCTAGAGACATGTTTTGAAGGTATGATCCTTCAAAACTAAACAAGACCAAAACGCACGCTGCTCCATATATCCTTAGAAAGGAGGTGATCCAGCCGCACCTTCCGATACGGCTACCTTGTTACGACTTCACCCCAATCATCTGCCCCACCTTCGGCGGCTGGCTCCATAAAGGTTACCTCACCGACTTCGGGTGTTGCAAACTCTCGTGGTGTGACGGGCGGTGTGTACAAGGCCCGGGAACGTATTCACCGCGGCATGCTGATCCGCGATTACTAGCGATTCCAGCTTCACGCAGTCGAGTTGCAGACTGCGATCCGAACTGAGAACAGATTTATGGGATTCGCTAAACCTTGCGGTCTCGCAGCCCTTTGTTCTGTCCATTGTAGCACGTGTGTAGCCCAGGTCATAAGGGGCATGATGATTTGACGTCATCCCCACCTTCCTCCGGTTTGTCACCGGCAGTCACCTTAGAGTGCCCAACTAAATGCTGGCAACTAAGATCAAGGGTTGCGCTCGTTGCGGGACTTAACCCAACATCTCACGACACGAGCTGACGACAACCATGCACCACCTGTCACTCTGTCCCCGAAGGGAAAGCCCTATCTCTAGGGTTGTCAGAGGATGTCAAGACCTGGTAAGGTTCTTCGCGTTGCTTCGAATTAAACCACATGCTCCACCGCTTGTGCGGGCCCCCGTCAATTCCTTTGAGTTTCAGTCTTGCGACCGTACTCCCCAGGCGGAGTGCTTAATGCGTTAGCTGCAGCACTAAGGGGCGGAAACCCCCTAACACTTAGCACTCATCGTTTACGGCGTGGACTACCAGGGTATCTAATCCTGTTCGCTCCCCACGCTTTCGCTCCTCAGCGTCAGTTACAGACCAGAGAGTCGCCTTCGCCACTGGTGTTCCTCCACATCTCTACGCATTTCACCGCTACACGTGGAATTCCACTCTCCTCTTCTGCACTCAAGTTTCCCAGTTTCCAATGACCCTCCCCGGTTGAGCCGGGGGCTTTCACATCAGACTTAAGAAACCGCCTGCGAGCCCTTTACGCCCAATAATTCCGGACAACGCTTGCCACCTACGTATTACCGCGGCTGCTGGCACGTAGTTAGCCGTGGCTTTCTGGTTAGGTACCGTCAAGGTGCGAGCAGTTACTCTCGCACTTGTTCTTCCCTAACAACAGAGCTTTACGATCCGAAAACCTTCATCACTCACGCGGCGTTGCTCCGTCAGACTTTCGTCCATTGCGGAAGATTCCCTACTGCTGCCTCCCGTAGGAGTCTGGGCCGTGTCTCAGTCCCAGTGTGGCCGATCACCCTCTCAGGTCGGCTACGCATCGTTGCCTTGGTGAGCCATTACCCCACCAACTAGCTAATGCGCCGCGGGTCCATCTGTAAGTGACAGCCGAAACCGTCTTTCATCCTTGAACCATGCGGTTCAAGGAACTATCCGGTATTAGCTCCGGTTTCCCGGAGTTATCCCAGTCTTACAGGCAGGTTACCCACGTGTTACTCACCCGTCCGCCGCTAACATCCGGGAGCAAGCTCCCTTCTGTCCGCTCGACTTGCATGTATTAGGCACGCCGCCAGCGTTCGTCCTGAGCCAGGATCAAACTCTCCGAAAAAGAACAAAACCGAAGTTTCGTTTTCCGTCAGTTTGACTGACTACCTATGATGTATCATAGGATTTTTTTATAAATACTCGAATTAACAGGTGCGTTTTGTCTTGTTTAGTTTTCAAAGATCATAATGGTGGAGCCTAGCGGGATCGAACCGCTGACCTCCTGCGTGCAAGGCAGGCGCTCTCCCAGCTGAGCTAAGGCCCCATAAAAGATGGTCGGGAAGACAGGATTCGAACCTGCGACCCCTTGGTCCCAAACCAAGTGCTCTACCAAGCTGAGCTACTTCCCGATCTTAATGGCGCGCCCGAGAGGAGTCGAACCCCTAACCTTTTGATCCGTAGTCAAACGCTCTATCCAATTGAGCTACGGGCGCTTATTGTATAATGCCGAGGGCCGGACTTGAACCGGCACGGTAGTCACCTACCGCAGGATTTTAAGTCCTGTGTGTCTGCCAATTCCACCACCCCGGCGTGGATGGTATAAGCGGAAGACGGGATTCGAACCCGCGACCCCCACCTTGGCAAGGTGGTGTTCTACCACTGAACTACTTCCGCATTACAGGATTTCTTTATTTTGTTTGGCTATGCGGGTGAAGGGACTTGAACCCCCACGTCATAAAGACACTAGATCCTAAGTCTAGCGCGTCTGCCAATTCCGCCACACCCGCATGAAAATGGTGAGCCATGAAGGACTCGAACCTTCGACCCTCTGATTAAAAGTCAGATGCTCTACCAACTGAGCTAATGGCTCGCTTTAAAAGCGACTTGTCTATCTTACCATATGAAAGTGGTGCCGGCAAGAGGACTTGAACCCCCAACCTACTGATTACAAGTCAGTTGCTCTACCAGTTGAGCTACACCGGCTTTATCTATCCTAACATTATGTAAGAATAAATATGGTGGAGGATGACGGGCTCGAACCGCCGACCCTCTGCTTGTAAGGCAGATGCTCTCCCAGCTGAGCTAATCCTCCATATTGTGTCTTTTCGAATGACTCTCGATCTGACAAATAGTATTATATAACGATAAGATATTGTTTGTAAAGACTTTTTTAAAATAATTTTTGAATTTATTTTAAAGCTGTTTTTTTCACCTTTTCGTTAAGGCACCTAAAGAAGTTTACCACTTGCTTCGTCATTTTAAAAGTCTTTTTTTCATTTTTTTATGTTTTTTTGTTAAAAAGAACTCTAATGAAGCTTTATCACTGTTAAAAACATCATTTCCAACGCTTTAATATGCTCATTTTATTCAGTATATCCTCACACACAAATCATCTAGAGATAAATTTCTTTTATTATTTTATTTTTTCAAGAAATCATTTTCGTTTAAAAACGTATATAAATGGTGATGATTTTCACTGTTTTTCAAAAGATCGCTTCGCCTTATTTTTGCTACTTCAAATGCTGAACAGCCTTGGCATCATTATTAAAGTTTTACTCAGAGAAACAAGTGTATTGATTCATCCTGCGTCCCCTCGAATTCAGTCTTCAGCAATAGATGGGCCCGTTCCCTTTGAGCCTGAGTGGCCAATTACGTCTCTATACCGCGGCTGCTAAAACGAGGGCTTGTTAGACATTTTCTATGTTTTTGATGTTGATATAGAAGCAAACCTCTCAAAAACACAAAAAAGACCAGTTCCGTCTGGAACTGATCCTTAGAAAAGCTTGGCGGCGTCCTACTCTCACAGGGGGAAACCCCCAACTACCATCGGCGCTGAAGAGCTTAACTTCCGTGTTCGGTATGGGAACGGGTGTGACCTCTTCGCTATCGCCACCAAACCTGATGGAGAGAATGTTCTCTCAAAACTAGATAACAACGTTCATGCTTCACATTAGAATATAGGTTAAGTCCTCGATCTATTAGTATCTGTCAGCTCCACGTGTCACCACGCTTCCACCTCAGACCTATCAACCTGATCATCTTTCAGGGATCTTACTTCCTTGCGGAATGGGAAATCTCATCTTGAGGGGGGCTTCATGCTTAGATGCTTTCAGCACTTATCCCGTCCGCACATAGCTACCCAGCGATGCCCTTGGCAGAACAACTGGTACACCAGCGGTGCGTCCATCCCGGTCCTCTCGTACTAAGGACAGCTCCTCTCAAATTTCCTGCGCCCGCGACGGATAGGGACCGAACTGTCTCACGACGTTCTGAACCCAGCTCGCGTACCGCTTTAATGGGCGAACAGCCCAACCCTTGGGACCGACTACAGCCCCAGGATGCGATGAGCCGACATCGAGGTGCCAAACCTCCCCGTCGATGTGGACTCTTGGGGGAGATAAGCCTGTTATCCCCGGGGTAGCTTTTATCCGTTGAGCGATGGCCCTTCCATGCGGAACCACCGGATCACTAAGCCCGACTTTCGTCCCTGCTCGACTTGTAGGTCTCGCAGTCAAGCTCCCTTGTGCCTTTACACTCTGCGAATGATTTCCAACCATTCTGAGGGAACCTTTGGGCGCCTCCGTTACATTTTAGGAGGCGACCGCCCCAGTCAAACTGCCCACCTGACACTGTCTCCCTGCCCGATAAGGGCAGCGGGTTAGAAGGTCAATACAGCCAGGGTAGTATCCCACCGATGCCTCCACCGAAGCTAGCGCTCCGGTTTCCAAGGCTCCTACCTATCCTGTACAAGCTGTACCAACATTCAATATCAGGCTGCAGTAAAGCTCCACGGGGTCTTTCCGTCCTGTCGCGGGTAACCTGCATCTTCACAGGTACTATAATTTCACCGAGTCTCTCGTTGAGACAGTGCCCAGATCGTTGCGCCTTTCGTGCGGGTCGGAACTTACCCGACAAGGAATTTCGCTACCTTAGGACCGTTATAGTTACGGCCGCCGTTTACTGGGGCTTCAATTCGCACCTTCGCTTACGCTAAGCGCTCCTCTTAACCTTCCAGCACCGGGCAGGCGTCAGCCCCTATACTTCGCCTTACGGCTTCGCAGAGACCTGTGTTTTTGCTAAACAGTCGCCTGGGCCTATTCACTGCGGCTTCTCGGGGCTTTAACACCCTAAGAAGCACCCCTTCTCCCGAAGTTACGGGGTCATTTTGCCGAGTTCCTTAACGAGAGTTCTCTCGATCACCTTAGGATTCTCTCCTCGCCTACCTGTGTCGGTTTGCGGTACGGGCACCTCTCACCTCGCTAGAGGCTTTTCTTGGCAGTGTGGAATCAGGAACTTCGCTACTAAATTTCGCTCGCCATCACAGCTCAGCCTTTACGGGAAACGGATTTGCCTATTTCCCGGCCTAACTGCTTGGACGCGGATATCCAATACCGCGCTTACCCTATCCTCCTGCGTCCCCCCATTGCTCAAATGGTGAGGAGGTGGTACAGGAATATCAACCTGTTGTCCATCGCCTACGCCTTTCGGCCTCGGCTTAGGTCCCGACTAACCCTGAGCGGACGAGCCTTCCTCAGGAAACCTTAGGCATTCGGTGGACGGGATTCTCACCCGTCTTTCGCTACTCATACCGGCATTCTCACTTCTAAGCGCTCCACCAGTCCTTCCGGTCTGGCTTCACAGCCCTTAGAACGCTCTCCTACCACTGTTCGTAAGAACAGTCCGCAGCTTCGGTGATACGTTTAGCCCCGGTACATTTTCGGCGCAGAGTCACTCGACCAGTGAGCTATTACGCACTCTTTAAATGGTGGCTGCTTCTAAGCCAACATCCTGGTTGTCTAAGCAACTCCACATCCTTTTCCACTTAACGTATACTTTGGGACCTTAGCTGGCGGTCTGGGCTGTTTCCCTTTCGACTACGGATCTTATCACTCGCAGTCTGACTCCCAAGGATAAGTCATCGGCATTCGGAGTTTGACTGAATTCGGTAACCCGGTAGGGGCCCCTAGTCCAATCAGTGCTCTACCTCCGAGACTCTTACCTTGAGGCTAGCCCTAAAGCTATTTCGGAGAGAACCAGCTATCTCCAGGTTCGATTGGCATTTCACCCCTACCCACACCTCATCCCCGCACTTTTCAACGTGCGTGGGTTCGGGCCTCCATTCAGTGTTACCTGAACTTCACCCTGGACATGGGTAGATCACCTGGTTTCGGGTCTACGACCACGTACTCATGCGCCCTATTCAGACTCGCTTTCGCTGCGGCTCCGCATCTTCTGCTTAACCTTGCACGGGATCGTAACTCGCCGGTTCATTCTACAAAAGGCACGCCATCACCCGTTAACGGGCTCTGACTACTTGTAGGCACACGGTTTCAGGATCTATTTCACTCCCCTTCCGGGGTGCTTTTCACCTTTCCCTCACGGTACTGGTTCACTATCGGTCACTAGGGAGTATTTAGCCTTGGGAGATGGTCCTCCCGGATTCCGACGGAATTTCACGTGTTCCGCCGTACTCAGGATCCACTCTGGAGGGAATGACATTTCAGTTACAGGGCTGTTACCTTCTCTGGCGGGCCTTTCCAGACCTCTTCGCTTATATCATTCCTTTGTAACTCCGTATAGAGTGTCCTACAACCCCAAGAGGCAAGCCTCTTGGTTTGGGCTGTTCCCGTTTCGCTCGCCGCTACTTAGGGAATCGCATTTGCTTTCTCTTCCTCCGGGTACTTAGATGTTTCAGTTCCCCGGGTATGCCTTCTCATACTCTATGTATTCAAGTATGGATACTACTCCATTACGAGCAGTGGGTTTCCCCATTCGGAAATCTCCGGATCAAAGCTTGCTTACAGCTCCCCGAAGCATATCGGTGTTCGTCCCGTCCTTCATCGGCTCCTAGTGCCAAGGCATCCACCGTGCGCCCTTTCTAACTTAACCATTTCTTACTTTAGAAAGAATCACTATGTGTGATGAACTTTGCATTGCATTCAATGTGAATGTATTACTTATTGTTATCTAGTTTTCAAAGAACAATCCTGTCTCGCTAGAGACATGTATTGAAGGTATGATCCTTCAAAACTAAACAAGACCAAAACGCACGCTGCTCCATATATCCTTAGAAAGGAGGTGATCCAGCCGCACCTTCCGATACGGCTACCTTGTTACGACTTCACCCCAATCATCTGCCCCACCTTCGGCGGCTGGCTCCATAAAGGTTACCTCACCGACTTCGGGTGTTGCAAACTCTCGTGGTGTGACGGGCGGTGTGTACAAGGCCCGGGAACGTATTCACCGCGGCATGCTGATCCGCGATTACTAGCGATTCCAGCTTCACGCAGTCGAGTTGCAGACTGCGATCCGAACTGAGAACAGATTTATGGGATTCGCTAAACCTTGCGGTCTCGCAGCCCTTTGTTCTGTCCATTGTAGCACGTGTGTAGCCCAGGTCATAAGGGGCATGATGATTTGACGTCATCCCCACCTTCCTCCGGTTTGTCACCGGCAGTCACCTTAGAGTGCCCAACTAAATGCTGGCAACTAAGATCAAGGGTTGCGCTCGTTGCGGGACTTAACCCAACATCTCACGACACGAGCTGACGACAACCATGCACCACCTGTCACTCTGTCCCCGAAGGGAAAGCCCTATCTCTAGGGTTGTCAGAGGATGTCAAGACCTGGTAAGGTTCTTCGCGTTGCTTCGAATTAAACCACATGCTCCACCGCTTGTGCGGGCCCCCGTCAATTCCTTTGAGTTTCAGTCTTGCGACCGTACTCCCCAGGCGGAGTGCTTAATGCGTTAGCTGCAGCACTAAGGGGCGGAAACCCCCTAACACTTAGCACTCATCGTTTACGGCGTGGACTACCAGGGTATCTAATCCTGTTCGCTCCCCACGCTTTCGCTCCTCAGCGTCAGTTACAGACCAGAGAGTCGCCTTCGCCACTGGTGTTCCTCCACATCTCTACGCATTTCACCGCTACACGTGGAATTCCACTCTCCTCTTCTGCACTCAAGTTTCCCAGTTTCCAATGACCCTCCCCGGTTGAGCCGGGGGCTTTCACATCAGACTTAAGAAACCGCCTGCGAGCCCTTTACGCCCAATAATTCCGGACAACGCTTGCCACCTACGTATTACCGCGGCTGCTGGCACGTAGTTAGCCGTGGCTTTCTGGTTAGGTACCGTCAAGGTGCGAGCAGTTACTCTCGCACTTGTTCTTCCCTAACAACAGAGCTTTACGATCCGAAAACCTTCATCACTCACGCGGCGTTGCTCCGTCAGACTTTCGTCCATTGCGGAAGATTCCCTACTGCTGCCTCCCGTAGGAGTCTGGGCCGTGTCTCAGTCCCAGTGTGGCCGATCACCCTCTCAGGTCGGCTACGCATCGTTGCCTTGGTGAGCCATTACCCCACCAACTAGCTAATGCGCCGCGGGTCCATCTGTAAGTGACAGCCGAAACCGTCTTTCATCCTTGAACCATGCGGTTCAAGGAACTATCCGGTATTAGCTCCGGTTTCCCGGAGTTATCCCAGTCTTACAGGCAGGTTACCCACGTGTTACTCACCCGTCCGCCGCTAACATCCGGGAGCAAGCTCCCTTCTGTCCGCTCGACTTGCATGTATTAGGCACGCCGCCAGCGTTCGTCCTGAGCCAGGATCAAACTCTCCGAAAAAGAACAAAACCGAAGTTTCGTTTTTCGTCAGTTTGACTGACTACCTATGATGTATCATAGGATTTTTTTATAAAAACTCGAATTAACAGGTACGTTTTGTCTTGTTTAGTTTTCAAAGATCATTTTCGTTATCGCTCGTAAGCGACTTTAATATCTTAACATTTCGTATCGGTTAAAGTCAAGAACTTTTTTCGATTTCTTCTTTTAACCTCGCTGCTGTTTTGCGGCAACGAATAATAATATACCACCTTGATTCTTTCCTTGCAATAGTTTTTTCAAAAAAAGTTTCATTTTATGAAAAATAAAAAGCGCCACAGATAAAATGGCGCTTTTATTGATGTATTAACGGTTTCTCATTTGTGGGAAAAGCAGTACATCTCTGATTGATGGAGAATTTGTTAATAGCATGATTAATCGGTCGATACCGATTCCTAGTCCGCCTGTTGGCGGCATTCCATATTCTAACGCTTCAACAAAATCGTCATCCATTAGATGCGCTTCGTCATTTCCTTCTTCACGTTCTTTTAACTGAGCTTCAAAGCGTTCTCTTTGATCGATTGGATCGTTTAGCTCTGTGAATGCATTTGCGTGCTCACGGCGTACGATAAATAGCTCAAAGCGATCTGTGAAGCGAGGGTCTTCTGGGTTTTTCTTAGCTAATGGAGAAATCTCCACTGGGTGTCCGTAAATAAAGGTAGGCTGAACCAATGTTTCTTCTACTTTTTGCTCGAAGAACTCATTGATAATATGACCCACTGTCATGTTTTTCGTAATTTCAATACCGTGATCAGCAGCATGCTGTTTCGCTTCCTCTACAGACATCTCCTGCCAGAAGTCTACACCTGTGGCTTCTTTAACCGCTTCAACCATATGCAGTCTCTTCCATTCAGGTTTTAGATCAATTTCATCTTCTCCATATTGAATTGTTGTTGTTCCTAGTACCTCTTGGGCAATATGAGCAATCAGATTTTCAGTCAGGTTCATGATGTCTTTGTAGTCTGCGTATGCTTCATATAGCTCGATCATTGTGAACTCTGGGTTATGACGAGTAGATACACCTTCGTTACGGAATACGCGGCCAATCTCGTATACTTTCTCTAGACCACCGACAATGAGACGTTTTAAGTGCAGCTCAATCGCAATACGCATATAAAGCGGCATATCAAGTGCATTGTGATGAGTAATGAAAGGACGAGCTGATGCACCACCAGGGATGCTATGCATTGTTGGTGTTTCAACTTCTAAGTATCCCTTAGAATCTAAGTATCTTCTCATTGATTGAATGATTTTGCTTCGCATGATGAACGTCTGCTTACTTTCTGGGTTTACAATCAGGTCAAGGTAGCGCTGACGATAGCGTTGCTCCACATCTTTTAGTCCGTGATATTTATCAGGAAGCGGGCGAAGTGCTTTTGTGAGAACCTCAAAGCCAGTCGCTTTAATTGAAAGTTCTCCCACATTCGTTTTAAATACTGTTCCTGTCACACCAATGATGTCACCTAGATCTGAGCTTTTGAATAATTCGTAAGCTTCTTCTCCTACACTATCTTTACGAACATAGATTTGAATTTGTCCTTCTAAATCTTGAATGTGCGCAAAGCCAGCTTTCCCTTTTCCACGCTTTGTCATCATACGGCCAGCGATTGTCACTTGAGCCGCTTTTTCTTCTAAGTCTTCTTTTGAAAACTCGTCATATTCAGCAATAATTTTCGCAGATTGATGAGAACGGTCATATCGTTCACCAAATGGATCGATACCCTCTTCTCTCATTTTATTCATTTTGTCACGTCTGACTTGGAATTGGTCGTTTAATTCTTCGTTATTAAGCCCTTCATTACTCATTTATATCACTCCAATAATGTATTTTGCAGAGAAAAGCAGAAAAACTGCCAGTACATGCACTAGCAGTGAGCTACAAAAAGAAAGATAGTCTTATCCTACTTTTATTCTTTGAAGCTCTTTTGCCTCGGCTTCGATCGTAAAGTCATCAAGAACTTGTACAAGCTCCGCTCTCGTTTCACTTTGATTGATTTGATTTCTAACGTCTGCGTTGCCTCGGACACCTTTTAAGTACCACGCTGCATGCTTTCTCATTTCTCTGACAGCCACGTGTTCGCCTTTCAGGTCAATGAGTCTGTCTAAGTGAAGTTTGCACACAGACATTTTTTCACGCACGTTTGGTTCTTCTTTCAATTCTCCCGTTTCTAAATAATGAACCGTACGATAAATCATCCACGGGTTTCCTAGTGCGGCTCTTCCGATCATCACAGCATCCACACCGGTTTCATCAAGCATTCGTTTTGCATCTTGAGGGGTTTTGACATCACCATTCCCGATGACAGGGATGGAAACAGATTGTTTTACCTCTTTCATGATATCCCAATTCGCTGTTCCTTCGTACATCTGCACGCGGGTCCGTCCGTGAAGCGCAACCGCTTTTCCGCCTGCTCGTTCAACAGCACGGGCATTGTCGATAGCGAAGATATGGTCTTCGTCCCAGCCCATTCTCATTTTCACCGTAACAGGTTTATCTACAGCTTCTACGACAGCAGAGACCATTTCATAAATCTTGTTTGGATCAAGCAGCCATTTCGCTCCTGCATCACATTTCGTAATCTTCGGTACAGGACAGCCCATGTTGATATCAATAATGTCCGCCGTTGTATGCTGATCTACAAACTTTGCCGCTTCTACGAGTGTGTCCTTTTCTCCTCCAAATATCTGAAGGCTCAAAGGCTTTTCCCGTTCATCAATGTATAGCATACCCATTGTTCTTGCATTGTTGATCAGGATCGCTTTGTCACTGACCATTTCAGCGCAGACTAAGCCCGCTCCAAACTCCTTAACTGTGAGTCTGAAGGCAGAGTTACATACACCAGCCATTGGTGCGAGCACCACTTTGTTTTTAATCTCGATATCTCCGATTTTAAACATCTTTCCCCCTCCTTTCTTCCTCGAGTATTGGTGAAAGTTCTTCCACCGTTATATTTAAAGCATCTGCTATTTGACCAACCATTTGGTTTGTTGGTAATCGATTGCCCCGCTCAATTTCTCCTAAGACAGAGACAGAGATGCCCAGTCTTTTGGCGAACCCTTCCTGAGTATACCCTTTTAGCTTTCGGTATGCACGAATTCTTCTACCCCACATGTCTTTTTCCATATGCTAACACCTTCTTGGTCTGTTACGGCATTTATTTGTACTTCGCCGATTTCTGGGCAAATCTCACTCATCGGAACAAGAACGAATAAACGTTCATACATTCTAGGATGCGGCACTATAAGTTGTTCTGTTTCAATATTTTCACGATTATAAAGTAAAATGTCAAGGTCAGCCGTTCGCGGGCCCCATCTCACTTCCCTTGTTCTGCCTAACTCTTGTTCGATTTTCTGAGTAAGGGCCAGCAGTTCCTCTGGACGGAGCGAGGTGGAAATCTTCACGGCCATATTCAAAAAGTCATCTTGGTCCTCGTAGCCTATGGGTGTTGTTTCATATATAGATGAGATTGACTCCACTTGAACATCTGGGTGTTCGTGCAGTTTTTTGACTGCTTCTTTTAAATAGGTTTCCTTTTTACCTATGTTTGAACCTAAAGCGATATATGCTGTATTGGTCATGTGCGTGATCTCGTCATTTCAATTGCAACGGACTGATAGTGTCCTGGAATTGGCGGGTCTGGCTTGATCACCTTCACTGTACATTCCTGAACTGTCGGAAAGTGCTTTAACACTTGGTTTGCAATTCTTTCTGTCAGCGTTTCAACAAGGTTAACCGGCTCTCCTTCTACAATGCTTTTGCAGATTTGGTAGAGCTCTGCATAGTTGATAGTCTCGTTTAGGTCATCCGTTTGTCCTGCTTTGCTTAAATCAAGTGAAGCTGTTAAGTCCACACGGAATCGCTGTCCTAATTTATTCTCTTCTGCAAACACTCCGTGATATCCATAAAATTCCATTCCATTTACATATACTTTATCGATGATAAGCGCCTCCCTTATTCAGCATGGCATCCATCATTTTTGCCATTCTTGCAACTTCTTTCACATCATGCACACGGACCATCGCACTGCCCTTTTGAATCCCTAGGCAGACCGTGGCACCCGTTCCTTCTGTCCGTTCTTCAGGCGGCAGATCTAAGACAGCGCCGATGAATCGTTTTCGAGATGTAGCAAGAAGCAGCGGATAGCCGAGATGGCAAAAATGTTCAAGTTCATTCATCACCATCAGGTTGTCTGTTTTATTTTTTGCAAATCCTACACCTGGATCTAATATAATCATGTCATCACGGACACCCGCTTGTCTGACAATTTGAACACTTTCTTTCAAATCTGCCATCATATCTGGAATCAGATGTGTGTAGTTTCGCTCTGGTCGATTGTGCATTAAGATGATCGGAACATTGTGCTTCGCTACTACATGTGACATTTGAGGATCCGCTTTTGCTCCCCATACATCATTAATGATGGAGGCTCCAGCTTTCACCGCCTCATCTGCGACATGAGCTTTATACGTATCAATGGAAATAGGTACATCCAATTCTTTTGTGATCTTCTCAATCACAGGTATCACTCTTGAAAGCTCCTCTTGCTCTGAGACAAGTGCCGCTCCCGGCCGAGTCGATTCTCCGCCAATATCGATGATATGCGCTCCATCTTCCAACATCTGCGCTGCATGAGCCAGCGCTTTATCCATTTGATTAAACTTTCCTCCATCTGAAAAAGAGTCAGGTGTGACATTTAAAATGCCCATGACCAATGTCTTTTCTTCATAACTAAGGGTGTGGCGCTTGGCTTGTATGATTTTAGGCTGTTTTATCACTTGTTGTGTCATTGTGTCCACCTACTCTTTATGTTCTAGACGTTCTTTTGTATATTGCGTTCTCAACTTTGTTGAGATCGTTCGGTTATTTTTCGGCAAGACGATTTCTCCTATACGCCTGAAAGGCACAATCCCCTGAACAGAATTGGTCATCCATGCTTCATCAGCTGAGAGCAGATGTGAGACTGGGTACCGTCCTTCTACAAGCAAGATCCCCAGCGCGTGAAGCGTTTCTATACAATATCGACGGGTTACCCCACTTAAGATACCTGTATCAAGTGACGGTGTATAGATCACATCTTCTTTTCGCCAAAATACATTCGAGGTAATTCCTTCTGCCACATCATCTTCTTTTGTTAAAAAGATGCCTTCTATCGATGGGTCGTTCCCTACTTCTCTTTTAGCCAGCAGGTTGTTCATATAATGATGAGACTTGAGGCGCCTTGGACCTTCTGGTGTGTTTCTCCTCGTTTGAAGAAAGATTCCCTGCTTTTCATCTAGTAGAGACTCCGGCCGGAATGGAGAGATCATCACAAAAACGACAGGCTCTTCATAAGGGTCTGCAGAAAATCCATTGCCTCTGCCCGCAGAGACATTGAAGCGAATCCTCGCACGACCATCGGCTATATGGTTTTGATTCAGTAAGGTATGAATGATGTCGAGTACAAATGGTTTCTCTATTGTGGATTCGATGCAAAGGTCACGTAACGATTGATTGAGCCTTTCAAGATGCCAATCTAACAGGAAGACTTGTCCTGCCAGGCTGGTAAATGTTTCGAATACACCGATGCCATATAGAAATCCATGATCAAAAGGAGAAAGAGTCGCGTCTTTCTCCTCTATATACTGACCGTTCAGATAAATGATCATGCGTTTACTTCATGCCCCTCTTTACGATAGGTTTCAATGAAATTCTTGAGCATTTCTTTTCCGAAGGAAGTCATAATCGATTCAGGATGGAACTGAACACTTTCAATTGGCAGTTCTTTATGGCGAATGGCCATGAGCTCGCCTTCCTTCGTGCTAGCTGTTGCGGCAAAGCACTCCGGCAGCGTCTCGTTTTTGACAATTAATGAATGATACCTCGTTGCGACGAGCGGATTTTGGAGTCCAGTGAAGACACCTTTGCCGTCATGTTCGATCTCTGACGTTTTACCATGCATTAACCGCTCTGCGCGAATCACATCTCCGCCAAAGACTTGTGCGATAGATTGATGACCTAAACACACACCGAAGATCGGTATCTTTCCGGCAAAATGCTTGATCGCCTCCATACTAATTCCCGCTTCATCAGGACTGCATGGTCCTGGAGAAATCATCAGAAAGTCTGGCTTGAGCTGTTCGATTTCTTGAATTGTTACTTGATCATTCCGTTTCACAATCAATTCTTCTCCAAGCTCACCTAAATACTGGACCAGGTTGTACGTAAATGAATCATAATTATCAATCATTAATATCATACTCTGCTCACCTCTAACTCAAAATAGTCTCTTCTTTGCTCAGCTGTAATGCTTTTTTTACTGCATAGGCTTTTTTAATGGATTCTTTATATTCGTGCTTTGGTACAGAATCAATCACAATACCGGCACCTGACTGCATAAAGGCTTTGCCCTCTGTACAGTACGCAGTACGAATGACGATATTAAAGTGCATATCTTGATTGAATCCAAACCAGCCTATAGATCCAGTATAAAGCCCACGTCTTGTTGGCTCAAGTTCTTCTATGATTTCCATCGTTCTCACTTTTGGAGCACCTGTGATCGTTCCGCCTGGGAATACAGCATGCATGACATCTACTGCATCACATTCAGCACGCAGCTCCCCTTGTACATTGGATACAATGTGCATCACGTGTGAATATTTCTCAATCGCCATAAACTCGTTCACCTGCACGGAGCCGTAAGTGGACACGCGACCAAGGTCATTTCGCTCAAGATCAACGAGCATGACATGCTCCGCGCGTTCTTTTTCATTTTCAATGAGTTCTTTTGCCAGCGCTTGATCCTCAGCGTCGTCCTTGCCTCGTGACCTTGTGCCAGCAATCGGTCTTGTTTCTAGTTGAATGCCTTTTTTCTTAATCAGCAGCTCTGGAGATCCACAAACAATCTGAAAATCTGGCGTGTGCAGATAAGACATATAAGGAGATGGGTTCACCTGACGTAATGTTTTGTATAAATCATACGGATGAGTATGGAGCTGTTCATCTTGTCTGATGGATAGGTTCACTTGGAACACATCACCGTTTGCGATATATTGCTTAATTTTCTCTACTGCTTCTCCGAAGGTTTCTTCAGTAAAAGGTGCAGCTGGCACAAATTCTGAAGAAGTTACGCTGACAGGTGAGTGTACTGATTCTTCTGAAGAGCTTGTCCAGCTTAGCTTCAATTCCTCCAACCTTCGATGAGCTTCACTCACAGGTTCCTCTCCCTCTGTGTGAGTAATGAGCCATAGCATATCTTTTTCGTGATCAAAGACCGCGACATCATTAAACACGAGGAAATACAGGTCAGGTGTCTTGAGATCATCGATTGACAGCATTTTAAAATGCTCGATATACCTTGCATAGTCATAGCTTAAAAATCCAATCGCTCCGCCTTGAAAGTCAGGGTAATCCTCGTTCGTTTCGGTTTGGAGGGTTTGAAACCAATCAGCAAAGGCTCTGAATGGGTCACCTTCTTTAAACAGCACCTCATCTTGATAATGGATGGTTGTCATCCCGTCTTTCCCTTTTGCTTTAGCAATCGGGTGAATTCCAGCAATGCTATATGTTCCGCCGCGTGCACTTTCAAGAAGGACATGGTGTGTTTCACTTGCAGCTAGTTGTTCGTATCTTTTCAAGAATGCATCTTTCGTAAAAGGAATTTTGATGCCCATCGGCCTGCGTTGTGTCATGTTATCATCCTTTTTCATTTTCATTAATCTTATTGTAATGCAATCCATTTTATTTAGAAAATAGTATTTGCTTTCCATCTTCAGAATTCATGAAAAAACCCCAGCAAATGCTGGGGCCTAACGTTTAATCGAATTGATATAGAGGTGTACTGAGGTAACGCTCACCATTACTTGGGATGATCGCTAACACTTTTTTCCCTTTACCAAGCTTCTTCGCTGTTTGAAGAGCTGCATAAATGGCGGCTCCTGAAGAAATACCGCCAAGAATTCCTTCCTCTTTTGCTGCCTTTCTTGCAAGCTCAAATGCATCTTCGTTTCTTACTTGGATAATGCCGTCATATACTTCCGTATTCAAGATGGATGGAACAAACCCTGCTCCAATCCCTTGAATTTTATGCGGACCTGGCTTTCCTCCTGATAATACTGGGGAATCTGTAGGCTCTACCGCATAAAGTTGAATAGATGGGATGGCTTCTTTTAGGACTTCACCAGCCCCTGTAATCGTACCGCCCGTACCAACACCTGCAATAAACGCATCAAGCTCGCCATCAAACTGATCAAGAATTTCCTTCCCAGTTGTACGGCGGTGAATCTCAGCATTGGCTTCGTTGTTAAACTGCTGAGGCATGAAATAACCATGCTCTTCTGCCAGTTCTTCCGCTTTTTTGATGGCACCTTTCATTCCTTCTGCACCTGGTGTTAATACAAGCTCTGCACCGTAAGCGCGTAAAAGGTTGCGTCGCTCCTGACTCATTGTTTCCGGCATAACCAAAATCGCATTGATTCCTTTAGCAGCCGCTACCATCGCAAGACCGATTCCCGTGTTTCCACTTGTTGGCTCAATGAGCGTGTCGCCAGCTTTTAATGTACCTTTCGCTTCAGCATCTTCGATCATGGCTAACGCAATACGATCTTTCACACTGCTGCCCGGGTTCATATATTCAAGTTTCAAGTAGACATCTGCACTGTCTTCTTCTACTAAACGGTTTAATTTAACGACTGGTGTATTTCCTATTAGTTCAAAAACTGAATTTGCAATACGAGCCATCACTAACACCTCTATCTCCGAGTAATTTTATTGTATTAATATTAAATTATCAATTTCAAAAAATTTTGTCAATGCTTTTAGTCCTGCTCTCCATCGTAAAACCATGTGACTTTTGCTTCTTTCCACAGGGTTTTGACATTCGCCTTTTCACCTAGATCTTCCATGGCGATCTGTCTTTTGATCTGATCTTTGACTTCTTCATAAGAGAAGGAGCGGCCATTTAATTTTTCTTTTAATTGGATGATGGCATACCCGTTTTTGGTCTCAATCGGCTCTTTCGTCCATTCATCTGGCTGAAGCTTTTGAGCTTCTTGTATGTATAGAGCTGGGATACTCTCTTGCTCTTCTGTCACAAAACCAAGATCTCCGCCGTAGGGTGAAGTGTAGCGGTCGATCGAGCGTTCAGCTGCCACGGCTTCGAAACTAGATCCGCCTTTTAAATCTTTCAACACGTTTTCAGCCTCGTCCTTTGTCTTAACGACAATATGACGAATACGGTATGAATCATCATATTGATATAAGTCCTTGTTTTTTTCATAAAAGGCTTTGGCTTCTTTTTCAGAAACAACGGCATCTCTCGTTAAGAGCTGTTCTAATAAAATTTGATAACGAATCTGTTCTTTCCATTCCTTTTCACTTGTATGTCCATCTTCGTAGAAATTATTAGAAACCGCTTTAAGCATCAGTAATTCACGATTGATCTCTTTTGAAGACACCTCTAGCTTGTTTTCCTTCGCAAGCTGATTGACTACCTTCTGATTGATCATTTGTTCAAGTGTTGCCTTTCCGTAGCGGTCTTCCATCTTCTTTAACCATTCTTGACGCGTAACCTTCTCTTTTCCAATGGACGCAATTTCTTCACCGTTCTTCCCGTTTGAGGAAGCCTGCGACATTTGCGATTTTGTTAGTACATATGCAATGACAACGGCATTGATCATGAGCAAAACGAGGATAAATGTCCATACCACTCTTGCTTTTAGTCTCATCTTTCGTCTCCTTTCCATCCTAAAAAGAAAACCCGCTGCTGAGAGCTTAGCGGGTTATTTCTTCACGTAGCTCTTCTAGCTCTTCTTTTGTAAATACATACGTTTCGTTACAAAAATGGCATTGAGCTTCTGCTTGTCCGTCTTGTTCAATCATATCTTCAATTTCGGCTTTTCCTAAGCTGATAATGCCATTAGCAAACCGTTCTTTTGAGCAGTTACAAGAGAATTCGACAGGTACAGTTTCTAAAATTTGAGGTTTTTCACCAAGAACTTCTTCTAAAATTTCTTCTGGTGTCATCCCTTTTTCAATGAGTTTCGAAATCGGTTCAATTGTGGATAAACGTTTTTCTAGTCTTTCAATGACTGCATCTTCTGTTCCAGGCAGCAATTGAATGATGAAACCGCCTGCCGCGAGGATAGAGTTGTCTGGATTGACAAGGACGCCTACGCCTACAGAGGAAGGCACTTGCTCAGAAGAGACGAGGTAATAAGTGAAGTCATCTCCAATTTCACCTGAGACGATTTCTGTTTGTCCTGTAAAGTGGTCTTTCAGCCCAATATCTTTCACAACACTTAATGTTCCTGTTGTTCCAACTGCACGTCTGACATCCAGCTTGCCATGTTCGTTTAAATCAAAGTGAACTTGTGGGTTTGAGACATATCCGCGAACCTGACCTTTTGCATTTCCATCAGCGATGATGGCTCCGATTGGTCCACCGCCTTCAATTTTGACAGTTAACTTGTTCTCACCTTTGAGCATGGCTCCCATCATAACTGTAGCCGTCATGGTTCTCCCAATCGCTGCTGACGCAGTTGGCCACGTATGGTGTCTCCTTTGTGCTTCGTTGATTGTATCTGTTGTGTTTGCAGCATATGCACGGACTTTACCGTCATATGCTAACGCTTTAACTAAGTAATCCATTCGATTTAAACCTCCTATAGTACACCGACACGATTACGTTCATAAATTAATTGGAGTCCTTTTAATGTTAAGAACGGATCGACCATATCAATACAGTCTGATTCATTTCCAATCAATGTAGACAAGCCACCAGTTGCAATGACTTTCGGTGTTTGTTTGGCTTGCTGCTTCATCCGTTTCACTATTCCCTCTACTTGTCCAACATATCCATAAAGGATACCTGATTGCATCGCACTGATGGTGTTTTTTCCAACGATGTGATCTGGGCGGACGATTTCAATTCTCGGCAGCTTAGCCGCTCTTGTATATAAAGCCTCCGTTGAGATGGTAATACCCGGTGCAATTGCTCCACCCATGTATTGTTTTTGTTCATTGATATAGCAGTAGGTTGTCGCTGTTCCAAAGTCTACCACAATGAGAGGCGCCCCATATAGGTGAATGGCCGCCACCGCATTGACAATTCGATCAGCGCCGACTTCCTTTGGGTTGTCGCACATAATGTTTAGTCCAGTCTTCATCCCAGGCCCTACAATTTGGGGTGTAATGTGAAAGTACTTTTCGCACATTCTTTCTAGTGCAAACATCATTGGCGGGACCACAGAGGAGATGATAATACCTTCTATTTGGTCAAACATCAGCCCTACATACTCAAATAAAGACCGGATGGACATACCAAATTCATCTTCTGTTTTATGACGGCTTGTTTCAATTCGCCAATGGTAATTTAGATCGCCATTATGATAAACACCTAAAACGGTATTTGTGTTTCCTACATCTATCACGAGTAACAACTTCATCACCACTTTGAATAGTTTCTCAAAAAGATCATTTTTCGACTTTCTATCATACCATACACGAATCGAGTTCCATTTGTAAACAATTCGAAACCGATCCATTCATGAATCGAAATAAAAAAAAGCTGCCAGTGATCCCGGCAGCTTTCACAGAAGGAGATTAGATCTCCTCCAGCGTGTAGACAAACTCTCGCATTCGTTGTCAGTCCTGCGCGCCGGTGCTCACGAATGTCAATTCGCTCCGCTCCGGTACTCGTCCTTCCTAGACTGCAAAGGTTTTCTATCACGCTGAAAAGAAGACAAAGGGCTAAAATAAAGTTCATTTTAGCCCTTTGTCAACAATCTGAGAAGGAGATTAGATCTCCTCATCTTCTTTTTTCTTGATGTTCACTTTCACATCATCGTTTTTCTCTTCGTCATCCGCGTATATACGCTCTGGAAGCTTTCCAGTTTCGTAAAGAGATTTAATTTGCTCAGCATCTAATGTTTCAACTTCTAGAAGAGCTTGTGCGATGATTTCTAGCTTATCTTTATTCTCAGTGAGAATTTGTTTCGCACGTTCGTAGCTGTCCTTGATGAAACGCTGAATTTCTTGGTCAATCTCGTAAGCAATGGCTTCACTATAATTCGGCTCGTTGTTAAAATCACGGCCAAGGAACACTTGACCACCTTGTGCTTGACCGAACTGAAGCGGACCAAGCTTATCAGACATACCGAACTCAGTAACCATTTTTCTTGCAATGCCTGTTGCACGCTGGAAGTCATTGTGAGCGCCTGTGCTTACTTCACCAAACGTAATTTCCTCTGCAACACGACCGCCGAGTAAGCCGACAATTTTATCAAGAAGTTCTGGCTTCGTTTGGAAATAACGATCTTCTCTTGGAAGCATGACCGCATATCCACCTGCCTGACCACGAGGAACGATCGTTACTTTATGCACCATATCCGCTTCGTCTAGGATAAGTCCAATGACAGTATGACCCGCTTCATGGTAAGCCACGATATTACGTTCTTTCTTCGAAATGACGCGGCTTTTCTTCGCCGGTCCAGCGATAACACGGTCAGTCGCTTCGTCGATATCACGCATATCGATTTTCTTTTTGTTATGACGGGCAGCAACTAGCGCTGCTTCGTTTAGTAAGTTCTCAAGATCTGCTCCAGAGAAACCTGGTGTTCTGCTTGCAATGGCTTTCAAGTTGACTGTATCATCAAGCGGTTTGTTTTTCGCATGAACCTTCAGTACTTCTTCACGGCCAATGACATCTGGGCGGTCAACCGTAATTTGACGGTCAAAACGTCCCGGACGCAGCAATGCAGGGTCTAAAATATCTGCACGGTTCGTCGCAGCGATGATAATAATTCCTTCGTTGGCACTAAAACCATCCATTTCAACAAGAAGCTGGTTCAGCGTTTGTTCACGCTCATCATGACCACCGCCAAGGCCTGCTCCACGCTGACGACCAACTGCATCAATCTCATCAATAAAGATTAAGCAAGGTGCATTCTTTTTCGCATTTTCGAACAAATCACGTACACGTGATGCACCGACACCGACGAACATCTCGACGAAGTCAGAACCACTAATGCTGAAGAAAGGAACGCCTGCTTCTCCTGCAGATGCTCTCGCAAGCAATGTTTTACCTGTACCTGGAGGTCCTACTAGTAAAACCCCTTTAGGGATTCTTGCGCCAAGCTCCGCAAATTTACGCGGATCCTTCAGGAATTCTACCACTTCTACAAGCTCTTGCTTTTCTTCATCTGCACCGGCCACATCTTTAAATTTCACACGCTTCTTCTCTTCTGTGTAAAGCTTTGCCTTACTTTTACCAAAGTTCATGACTCGGCTTCCACCGCCCTGAGCTTGGTTCAATAAGAAGAAGAACAGAATAAAGATGATGATAAACGGAATGATGGTTGTCAGAACTTGCAGCCATCCATTTGTTTCAGGTGCTGGTTCTACTTTTACATCTGTATTCTTCAGTGCACTGTAAATTTGGTCAACACCTTGACCATCTGGAACATGGGTAATGAAGTATTCATCTTTCTTCGCGCCATCTAATTGACCACGAATTTCATAAACCCCTCTTACAGGCTGGATGGAGATGCTCTCCACTTTTCCCGCACTTAAATTTTGCGAAAATTTGCTGTAAGACATGTTCTCAGGCTTTTGATTAGGGGATCCTAGCCAACTAACAACCCCTATTACAAGTAATAAAATAAGTATATAAAAAATCGTATTACGAAAAACCCGATTCATTCCTTACCTCCTCCCACAGTAAGCACAACTATGTTCAATAGTATCATAGAAAATCATTCCAATACAACCAATAACCTCATGTATACGTATGCTGATTAGCCTTCGTAAACAGATGGTTTTAACACTCCAATATACGGGAGGTTTCGGTAACGTTCAGCGAAATCCAATCCATAGCCGACAACAAATGCATCTGGCACTTCAAATCCAACATAATCTGCTTTGATGTCTGCTTTGCGACCGCTCGGTTTATCAAGCAATGTCACAATTTTAATGGAGTTTGCTTTACGGTATCGGAAAAGCTCTACCAGATAACTCAAAGTTAACCCACTGTCGATGATATCTTCCATAATTAGAATATCTCTTCCTTCAACAGAAGTATCTAGATCCTTAATGATCTTCACTTCTCCAGAAGATACGGTAGACTTGCCATAGCTAGATACATCCATAAAATCAAGCTCTAAATATGTATCAATGTGTTTGATCAGGTCTGCCATGAATGGAAGAGCCCCTTTCAAAACACCAATAGCCAGGGGAAATTTACCATCATAATCGCTGGTTAATGTTGCACCCAGTTCCTTCACTTTTTTCTGGATCTCTTCTTCTGAGATCAAAATCTTTTCAATATCTTGTTTCATGCTTTTGCTTGCCCCCTACAAATTTTCGTGCTGTCTATATTGTAATACAATGAGATCGCTGTTTGTCATATCAATTTCTTCAAAAACGGATTTTTTCAGACCTGGGATCCAGAGGATTTGATGATCCGAGTCAGTGACGATCGGCCAGCTGTCTCTTTCTGCAAGAGGCACTTTTTTATCAATAAATATATCCTTCACCTTTTTTGATCCATTCATCCCTTTAAGTTTGATTCGATCACCATTTTTTCGTGAGCGAATGATTAAAGGGAGACGAACACGATCTTTTTGAAGCAAGAAAAAATAGTTCCCGTTCCGTGCATCCTTCGGAATATGATTTGATACCACAATAGAATGTCCATTCGGGAGAAAAAGCTCCTCTCCCATCTCAACCTTTAAGTGATGAGCATAGGACTGATCTAATCCAAGCGATCGTTCAAAGGTAAACATACAGTGATCATAAGACTTGACAGCTTGTAAACCCTTTGGCAAATCTAATGATCCAGACGGTTGTTCCGTATGAGATAACCAGTCCAAAGTCCCTAGAATATGCTGATTTGAAAACGCTGATTGAGTGTTTTCATAAAGATAGTTTAATATTAGTTGAATGCCTCTTCTTTGTAAAGGCAAAGGCAGGTCAAGCAAAGGCTTCGTTTTGATATCGATTTTCTTAGGCGTGTGACTGATCATCACTTGGTTCATTTGTTCCTTTGTTAATGCCTGCAAGTATTGCTCATCCTCAGTCAGCATGTCACTTACAAACTGAAAGCTTTCATGTACATGAGGCGCCTCTTCTTTTAACACGGGAAGAATGTGTCTTCTTATCCGGTTTCTCAAGTAGTCATCTGTGTGATTGCTTTGATCAATGACATAGGGAACATGTTCTTTTTCACAAGCTTTTAGCACGTCGTCCTTAGAATATCCAATCAGCGGACGAATCAGCCACCCTTCTTGAAAAGGGCGTTTTGCTTGAATACCTGCGAGTCCTATTCCAACAGTCCCTCTCGTCAGCTTCATCATCATTGTTTCTACTTGGTCGTCTCCATGATGTGCAAGCGCTATAAATTGAGCGTTGTACTGCTCCATCAATTGACGAAAGAAAGCATATCTGCACTCTCTTGCAGCTGCCTGTTTGTTTAAGTGATTTTCTTTTGCATATTGGGTCACCTGTATGCGGGCCGATTCAAAAGCGATCTCTTGCTCCTTGCAGTAAGCCTCAACAAATGCCAAATCAGCAAAGGATTCTTCTCCTCTGAACATGTGATCTACATGGGCTGCAATCAGCTGAAAGGAACCCTTTCGACGCTTGTTTAGTTCATGCAGCAAGAGCATGGAATCCGGTCCGCCGGAAACCCCGACAATGACTGTCGTATTTTCAAGGAAAACATCATGTTTTTTCAAAAAAGATTCAATTCTATTCACAACTGCCTCCTCACAAAGAGCAGGTAATTTAAAGATATACATATCCTATCACTTTCAGTAGCTCCAAGCAAAGAAGAAGCCTGCTTTTTTACAGCTCTACAACAGGAATAAAACCACATATGCACAGTAAAGGGCGAGTACACTGCACACGATGAGAATGGTTTCAAAAAGACCGCCTGACTTTTTACGTACTGACGTTCTTTTTTTTGCCGCAGCAACTCGCGATTGTGAAGTCACCTGTTGATTTTGACTAACAGCAGGCTTTGACCTGTTTTTTTGTGTTTGCTTCTTTTGAGGTGTTTTTCTTGAAGTAAGCAGCTGTCCTTCTTTCAGCATAGCACTTTTCATATCTCCCGCTGATTGGTACTTACCTTGAAGGGCTGCCTTCAACACCCTCTCATATCGCTTTAATAAAGGTTGCCCTTCAATCGCTCGATAAAGCTGCTTTTCTGGTTCTGCCCCTTTTTTGAATTCCTTTTTATACGCACAATTCACCATGACCATACTTAAGGCAAATAAATCATAAGATGGTTCTGCCTTTCTTGTACCGAATCCCCAGTAGCCTCGATCAAAAAACTCGGTATACTCCTTGATTGCCCTACCTACCTTCGTCGTTCCTCCAACGTCGATACATCGAATAGTGGCTGGAGGACCCGAAACGATGAGATTATCCGGCTTCAAGTCCCCAAATATCCAGCCTTCCTTATGTAAATGAGCCAAGTTAGACAAAAGCTGAATCATTAAGACGACGATCCACTCATCACCTTTTTGTTTAACGAACTCGAGCAGCAGCGGGCCTCTGACATACTCCATCACATAAAACGAACGCTTTTGAGACATGCCAGGATAAATAACATCATCCATATCATAAAAAGAAGGCCCCATGGTTTTCACAGGAGCCTTTGAAAAGGATTTTAATACATTGACTTCAGATGCAATAAGCATACTGTCATCACTCACTTTAAGGGCCACTTGCCCGTTTGGCGATTCGGCCAGATAGACAACACCGTTCGCCCCTTTTCCCAGCTCTTTTACAATGCGGTAATGATGGTGGTGCCATTTCCCTTTAATCACCGTGCCTAGCGGAATGTTAGAAGCCGAATTCATCATCATGCTCTTCCTTTGCTTCAAGCAGCCCTTTACGTGAACGAACTGATTTGAAATGCTGGAGTGCTTCTCGGAGTGCTGGTCCAGTCGGAGTAATTCCTCCAGTCGTCAGCTTTGGGAAAATAGATGATAACGAATCGAATCGAGGCGTCCAATTCAACACAATTTCTGCATCTGAGTTTTTCCCGGGAAATACACACATCCCAAACTGATTTTCGCCAATTCTTGAATTTAAACTAATGGAGAGATCGATGAGTGCTTCTTTGACAGTCGGCAGCTTCGGTTTCATGCTTGCACTTGTATCAACAAGCACTAGCACTTGAAGATGAACAGTCTCCCCTAGCTCATCGACAACCTCCATCACTTCTCCACGCTTATCAGGCGGAAGCTCTTCAATTTCTGTATCTTTGCCGAGTATTTGCTGCAATTCTTTATTGACGACACCTTGCAATGTTTGTGTCATTGCCTTTTTTGTGACCATTTGTACCGTTTGAGACAATTGCTGTACGTAGACAACCTGATGGATGCCTCCGCCTGCGAGAGCAATCCCCTCTACTTCTTTCATCGCTTCATGATCGTGTCTGTTTTCTTCCATAATGCCAATGACATTGACTGTAATCCCCTGTTCCTTTGCCAATGAGGCAATCGCAAGTGGATCTTCCCCGTGATTTGAGCAGCCATCTGTAATCAATAAGATTTGGTTTACGTGACCTTTTCGCATCTTCATTCCTCCTGGGATTGTAACTGAATGCTTATATCCCCCATCATCGCCAGAAGAAATTCATATTATACGATATTTTAAGAAATCTCTTGTTTCTCAAGATAGAATGTACCAGTCGGAATGGATGCCCATTTTGGCGTGTTGTGATCGAGCCTAATGACAACAACCGTCATATCGTCGTCAATTTGACCCGCTCTTGTTCGAATGACCTCTTCCATTAATAAATCAGCAATCTCTTGCGGATCTTCTGTTTCAAAGCTTTTCATTTTCCGCTTCACCCATAGATCATGATTTTCAATATGCTTTGGTCCTTCAAAAATGCCATCGCTCATCATAATGAGCAGATCTCCTGCCTTCATCTGTTCGCTCACAACTTCCACTTCGAACTCATCAATAATCCCAATCGGCAAGTTACTAGCTTGTACCTTCATCACCTGATCACCCCGTTTAATAAAGCTAGGGGTTGAACCAATCTTTAGGAACTTACAGCTCGCATCCTGTAAATCAATGATTGATAAATCTAATGTTGAGTAGATTTCATCAGTCGTCCGTAAAGATAAAATACTATTAATGGTCTTGATCGCCACTTTTTCATTGATACCAGACGCCAATATTTTTTCTAACAGCTTAATCGTTTCATTGCTTTCAAAATGAGCCCTTGCTCCATTTCCCATCCCATCACTAATTGCTGCGGCATATTTACCCGCTCCCAGCTCCATCATGCTGTAGCTGTCTCCAGATACTAAGCCTCCGCCCTTCGCTGCATGCGCTACACCTGTAGTGACTCGATACGATTTTGCAGAACCAAACACAACATGACAATAGCCTGTTGGATGCTCTGCGCACTGCTCTGCTTTTACTAAAATCTGTTCTTCTAAAATATCTGAGAGCATTGGAGCGATGATTTTTTCACATTCCCCATGACCTTGGCAATATGGAATTCGCATTTCTATATCGACATTCCCCTGCTCCAAGCTATAGATTTCTACTTGCTGAATTTCAATTCCAAAGTGCTGAAGCGCTTCTATCATCTGCTCTTCCTGAATAAAATGCTGTTCTCTTTCCCTTTTTATTTCCCGGGAAAAATCCTCCATCACTTGTGAGACACCCATCAGCTGTTCTGCCACAAGGCGCCTGCTGTCTTGGACCTTTTTCTTAAGTGTCTGATTTGCTTTGTAGTAAGCGATCTCCTCTTCGATCAATTCCTCGACATGTTTTGATTTTGAGCAGTGCTGGCTAAATTTCTTTTTCAATTTCCGGTTATGCTCATACGTTTTTTCATCAGATTCATGCATAACTTGTTTCATCAGTTCATAGGTTGTATCAAAGTTCTGCACCCAGCATTTATTTTTCTTATAGCACGTTTGACAGGATCGTTCTGTGATCGTACTTAAAAAAAGATCTACATCCTCTTCCTGCTTCTTCTCTTCAGGAATGGAATCATAAAATGTTGCAAAACTCTCAGACAGCGCATGAAATACATTCGAGAATTGATCTACTTTTTTTGCTGTCACATCTCGTACTTTCCGGGCATATTGCTGCTGTTCCTGTACATGCTCTACCGTACCAGGGATATATTTCGCCACCTTAGAGGTCACTGATTGTGGCGTGAGCAGAAACAGTGCAACAGCAATGAGTGATTCATATAGCGTGGTCACGAGACCTGCTGATCCTTCCCCGTACAGTGAAATGAGCAAGGAACCCACAATTAAACCGATGGCTGCTCCTGCTTTCTTTCCCTCTTTGAGCAACCCGCCTAATAAGCCTGAAAAGGCAAGAAGACTCATCTGATACAGGTTTCCAATGTTGGCGAGACCGAGAATTAAACCTGTCACGACACCAACCGTACACCCAATACTAGCTCCGCCAATAAAGGCAAAGGTAAGCACTACATAACGCGACAAAATATGCTCCGCCTGCATTCCTTGAAAGGAAATGCCCGCTAAGCCTGTTAAAACCGAAGCAATTAAAATCATAAAACATATGATTTCTTCGACCTTTAAGGAGTGTTTGATTTTCCTGACTGTAAAAATGGGTAGACTTTGAAGAAAAATCAATGTCAATATGAAGGCAAGTCCTGCTTCAACGCCTGCCATGACGTAATCGTAGCTTTGCACAGCGCCTTGCTCTAGGTAAACAAAAGCCCCTCGGGTGATCAGCATCGAAAGAACAATCACAACCGGCAATGTTTTCACTGGATCTTTGATGATGAAAGAAACAACTTTTGACATGAGGAGAAACACGATCAATGACGCAAATACAAATAATGCATTTTGAGGTGATATGGTCATCGCCCCAGCGAGTAAAGCAAGACAAGCGAGCATCGCCTTATCTCTTTTAATGAGCAGCATGGAACCAAAGAAAGGCAAAGCAAACGGCATAATCTCAGATAAAATAAAGGCTCGTCCTAATAAAAAGCCGAGAACAACATAAATAAACCCTTTATAGAAAAAAAGAGAATGCGTATGATGAAGAAACAGATTTTTCATCTTTTTCAAACCTGCACTGATTCTTTCAAAGCCCGCTCCTGTTAAATCAGTTCTTCTTTCTAGTTTTTCCATCTTCTCATCCCCCACCTGATATTCTTTGTTTGTCATTATAGCGAAGGTGAAAAAGAAATTTTGTCAAAAGAAGTTGTCGTTTCCATAAAACGTTCGACTCTTTATTCGTCAAAGAGGCATACTTTCATGAAAGTCGATGTCTTTCATCAGAATTTTACGAAAGCACAAAAAACAGCTTTCCTATAGAAAGCTGCTCGAAAGATGACCCGTACGGGATTCGAACCCGTGTTACCGCCGTGAAAGGGCGGTGTCTTAACCGCTTGACCAACGGGCCTTGCTTAATGTTCTACTTAAAAGGATAGCGGCGGAGGGGATCGAACCCCCGACCTCACGGGTATGAACCGTACGCTCTAGCCAGCTGAGCTACACCGCCATAATGAAAATACGCTAAGAAGCACAAGAACTATAATACAAAGGATTCGCTTGTCCGTCAATAGAAAGTTTTAAATTAAATAACGAAATCACAAAAAATGTCGAGTTTATAAAGAAAAAAAGCACCCGCTGAACAGCAGGTGCTTTGTTATAAAATATATAGAAAGCAGCAACAAGTTAACCTCTTCTTGCTCCGCGCCCCCCACGTTTTGATTCCGTGTTACGTTTTAAAGATGTTAAGCGGTCTTCGCTATCTTTTAAGAATTTGTTCATTTTTTGCTCAAACGATTCCTTCGGACGGAAATCATTTCTGCTCGGTCTTGATTGTTGTTGAGGACGATCTTTTGCTTTTTTAATGGACAAGCCGATTTTACCGTCTTTTTCAACGTTAATCACTTTCACTTCAACTTGTTCACCGACTTTTAAATGCTCATTAATATCTTTTACATAGTTATCGGCTACCTCACTGATATGAACGAGACCAGTTGAACCTCCTGGCAACTCCACAAAAGCTCCAAAATTTGTAATGCCCGTAACTTTCCCTTGTAACTTGCTGCCAACTTCAATCGACATAAAAAAAGTGCTCCTCCTTAGACTTATCAAAAAATCTCATTTGTTCAATTATACATAAACTGAATTTTAAGTGTCAACAAGGCTAATCGCTCTTATTGCCCACATCAAAGATTTTTTCGCCTTTTTTGGACATATAATAGTCCCGTCGTGCCAGTTCGAGTACGTATTCCTTGCTTTTGAGCTTCTTGATCTCATCAGAAATATCTTCCTGCTTTGTTTGTAATTGCTTCAATTCTTTTTCGAGCGCAACCTTTTTCTCTTCTTTTTCTTTTAATGCGGACGATTGCGACCAGAGGGCACTTGTCACCAAAACAGCAAACATGAGCGCGATCACACCAAACACGGTAAGCCTTCTAAGGAGTCCACGGCGTTTGCGTTTTAAGCGCTGAGCTTGCTGTTCCATTTGTTTTTGGTAATCATTTTGAATTTGTGCGATATTTCTTTTTCTCTTGTTCAAGAATGAAGGCCTCCTCTCTTACTTTGTCCAGAATTGTTTCCATTTCGTTTTGATGGTACGAGATAATTTCTTGGTCCCTTGTAAAATTCCTGCTCCTTTTGAGAAAAACAATCTAACGGATGTTCGCCATTTTTCGGGAATCCGATGAATAATGGTCACATTGAGTAACCAGATGAGCGGATAACAAACAATTGATAGCACCTTCCACACGAGCCGAAACGTAAAACGAACAAGACGTAAGAGCGAGTGGAATAAGAACAGTATAGCACTTATGATCAATGTGACAATCCAACGAATCGGCTGGAAGACGATCGACAAGACCAGCCTTTTAAGAACTAGAACGGACTGATAAATACACATCATGATAAACTTGAGAATGTTGATATACAGCTGCTTCATCAATGCCTGATACATCGAGAAACCTAGTGCAACGGCCAGAAAAATATAGAGCCTGAATTCCCCCTCATTTGTTAACAGCAGCACATAAAAGAATAAAAGACCTTGCACCATCCAAAAAAGAAGATCGTGTATGATCAGAAGCCATTTTGCTGTTTTCTCCCGGTTCACAAACAGCTTGTACGTATCAAGCGATGCGCCCAGCCAGATGCCCATCGCCGCCATCGAAAGCATCGTATAAAACTGGACTGTCAGCGTCATTTAAACAGCTTGCTAAAAAATCCTTTAGCTTTCTCCCCGTGCTGCTCATCTACATAGATTAAGTCAAAAACACGCCCTTTGATGGACACAACGCCTTTTTCTACGTCTAAGTTTTTCATTTGCAGATTTTCTCCGCGGATGGCCAGAATTCCCATGACCGTCTCAAGCAGAAATTCTTCATTATCAAAGCTTTCCACCTGTTTGACGCCGGTAATATCTAAATGCTTTCTGTTTCGCATTGTGACATTGTGCTCCGCTTCTGATGACAGCTTCGTGCCTTGAGGTTGATTATAATATTGATTCATTTTATACATCCCCCATATCTCATACTTGCATTGTTACTGCATTGTATGTGACAGGAGGGTCATTTAGAACAAGCCCTATTCTGCTGTTTTTTCTTCTTTTAGCACGGTATACATGCCAGCCGCTTCTTCTTTTTTCGTCGTGTCCTTTAACTCGTTGACTTGAACGGTCACAAGTTTTTGACCAAAGCGGATTTGAAGCTCGTCTCCTTCTTTTACGTCAGAGCTTGCTTTCGCCTGCGTTCCATTAATGGAAATTCTGCCTTGATCGGCTACTTCTTTTGCCAATGTTCTTCTTTTAATTAATCGAGAAACTTTTAAAAATTTATCTAGTCTCATATGTGTTCACCTCTTTCTATGCGTTTGGCATCGTTCCACAGATCGTCCATTTCCTCTAGCGTCAGATCCTCTAGTGAACGTCCCATGTCCTTTGCTTTTTGTTCGATGTGCTGAAAGCGACGCATGAATTTTGTGTTTGCGGAAGAGAGGGCCGTTTCAGGCTCCAGATGATAGAACCTGCCAATATTAACAAGAACAAACAAAAGATCCCCAAATTCATCTTTCATATGCTTCGTTGCACCTTCGCCCGTTTTCTCTGCCACTTCAACGAGGAATTCCTGCTTTTCTTCTTCGTATTTGTTCCAAATATCTTCTACTTCTGTCCAATCGAAGCCCACCTTAGCGGCTTTCTTTTGGAGCTTATATGCCTTTGTTAAAGCTGGAAGTGTCGTTGGGATGGACTGCAATATAGATGCTGGCCGCTCCGGCTTCTCCTGCTGCTTGATTTTTTCCCAGTTGGCCACCACGTCTGATGCCTCAGAGACACTCGTATCACCAAACACATGTGGATGTCGACGAATCATTTTTTCTGTAACATGCTGGATGACGTCATCGATTGAGAAATAGCCATCATCTTCACCAATTTGAGCGTGAAGTAAAACTTGCAGCAGCACATCTCCGAGCTCTTCCACCATATGATCTGGGTCGTCTTCATCTATAGCTTCAAGCAGTTCATAGCACTCTTCAATTAAGTACGGTTTGAGTGACTCATTGGTTTGTTTTTGATCCCACGGGCAGCCGCCTGGACCTCTTAACGTACGAATGATATCACGGAAAGTGTCAAATTGTTGATAGAGCAGCTTTTCATCTTGAATTGGAGGTACATAAACACTCGTTAAGTTATTTATCGACACATCTCGATCAAGTTCAAATAAAGGAACAGCTGTCATCTGTTCCTGACTGCTCCCAGCCGCGGTCACAATATAGACTTCATAGTCGTCAGGCAGCTTCTCCATCAGCGTAAGCTTCACATTCGAAGCTGTCATCTGATCATACACCTGACAAATCAAAACATGCTGGGTTAATTTCAAATCATCCGCTCTCATATCCCCTGCATCAACGAATTGCAGCCCTTCAATCGGGTCAATCTGCAAGGAATTAAAGGTCGCATCAAGAAAGCTTTGTCCACCAGCAACGTACACCTCAATCCCGCGCTCTTTCTGCTGGGCGACAAGCAGCTGCACGGTCTTTTCTGCTACAAATGGATGTCCTGGCACTGCATACACAATATCTTTCTCTGCAGCCTCTGCGAATAGAATTTCTGTAATTTCCTGATACACCGAATCAAACTGATCGTGCTTTTCATAAATCTCATCAAAAAAGGTCAGAGACGGGATCTCCTGCATCAATTCTGCGGTAAGCGGATGATCCTGCGTTCTCATAAATACTTCTGTCGCCTGCTTCAGTTGCTTATATACACCAAGCGTCAGCTGATCCATGTCGCCTGCCCCAAGACCGACGACTGTAATCTTACCTGTCATTTCTATTCCCTCTCATCTGTTTAAAATATAAAATCTTTTCTCCTAATGGAATGAGTCTCCATTCCTCGTCCGTAAATACTTCTAGCTTAAGAATACTATATAAAAAGGCGAAACCACCAATAAAAACTGACGTCAGGCTCTCTAAAACGGAAAACGGGCGTTTTTCAAAGGGAATGACCCAAGAAAACAAAGCCTGATACCCTATTAAGACGATGGCCATGAGAGCCGCTGATAAAAGAATTTTTACTGGGAAAAGCTCTCTCATTGAAATCCATCCTTTACGCTTTAAGTAAACCGCATTGAGCACGGCTGCGGCGAGAAAACCAGATACGGTTGACCATGCGGCACCGTGGATGCCAAATAACGGCACAAGCGCAAGCGTCAGCATCCATTTCACGAGCACACTGAGGATCACCACAATAGCCGGATACACGGGATGCCCAAGCCCCTGAAGTAAAGCGGTTTGCGTAATGGCAATCGACGTAAATGCGATCGATATACAGAATATTTGCAGCGCATCTGTGCCTAGGTCATTACGAAAAAGCATTGTATTCACTGACGATAGAATACAAATCAGCCCGACCGCTGAACCAATCCCTAGCACAGACGTTGTCTTAAACGATGTACGGACTTTTTGCCGAATCGCTTCGTGATGCCCTTTCCTCATGGCTGACGATAAAAATGGAACAAGAGAGGTTCCGATACTAATCGCAAACACCGTCCCTAGCTGCAAGAAAGGCTGCCCTCGGTCATACACGCCTTTTGCCGCCTTTGCTGCCGCTTCACTCAAGCCCTCGCTGCGAAGCAAAGCATACAGGTGAAAGGCATCAATCATTTGCATCCATAAAATAAGCAACCCGCTTACACAAATCGTCAATGTATACAGGACTAAACTCTTCAAAACATCTTTTTTCCGCAGAGTCGCCTGGTGTAACGCACTGCTTAATGGCGACTGCCTCCGATAGGTCAGCCAAAGAAAAAGAAGCAGGACGAGTGAGGCCGCACTTCCCGCTATAGAGGAGAACACTGCACCCGCTCCTGTTTCATAAAGCGAATAGCCGTGCCTCACGAAATAAAAGGATAAAACAAGCAGGACGCCTACCCTGACGAGCTGCTCAACCAACTGAGAAATAGCGGTTGGGAGCATCATGCCGTCACTCTGAAAAACACCCCTCAGCATTACGGTGAGCGGCAGAAATAGAAAAACAAATGCACTCATCTGGATGAGCAAGATTAAATGGCTGTCCGCCATGAGGTTCGCTATCCTGCCTGCTCCTATGTATAGACAAAGAAATAAGACCAAGCTCAGTAAAGTGATATACATCAACGATACCCTTGTAATGATTCGTCGATTCTCTTCCCCATGCTCACTCAGGAGCTTGGACACCATGACAGGAAACCCTGTTGTCCCAAGCATGATGGCAATGCCCAGAAAAGGATAAACCTGCTGATAAATATAAAAACCTGTGTCTCCTACGATGTTTTGAAAAGGGACACGATAAACGGCACTTAGTACCTTTGATAGCAAGCCTGCGATGGTCAAAATCACCGCACCTTGGAAAAGCCAATGCGGCTGATTCACAGCATTTTTCATGGATGACTCCTTTATGTTCAATCAAAAAATAGATCTACATTTAAACGCACTCATTATATCATACGTTACTGAAACACCGTTTCTTTCTAAGGAGTAGACGACACATTACCCGTTTTGTTTCATTCCATATAAAAAACGCCGATAAAATCAAATGATTTCATCGGCATTCTTTCGTTTGATCAAAATGATATAGAATTATTAGACCTAATGTTCCATTTGACGGGCTAAGAAGCCAGCTGCCGTTTCTGCCGCTTTATGCTCCACTTCTCCCATTGAACGCTCTTTAGAAAATAAGACCACGGCGCCAATTGGGTCTCCGTTTGCAACAATAGGTGCAATGGTATAAGCAGATACGTCATCATCAATACCATCGACTAGTTGGATTTCTTTCTTGCTTTCTTCTAACACAGAATTACGCTGATCCATTGTTCGTTCAAGTAAATCACTGATGGATTTGTTTAAATACTCTTTTTTCGAACTGCCGGATACAGCAATATACGTATCACGATCACAGATCAGGATGGAATGACCCAAACTATCGAATAATGCATCAGCATATTCCTTCGCAAAGTCCCCTAGCTCACTAATCGGTGAATACTTCTTCAAAATCACTTCTCCATCGCGGTCGACAAAAATCTCAAGCGGATCTCCTTCCCGGATACGCAATGTTCTGCGAATCTCCTTCGGAATAACCACTCTACCTAAATCATCGATACGGCGTACAATTCCAGTTGCTTTCATTCACTGCTGCCTCTCTTTCGTTTGATGATGTATTGGGTGAATGGAACAAAAGCGTCCACTTTATGCAACATTCACCACTTGACCCTGAGTTTAGTATCCGTCACATCAAACGTAATATACACGAGAGACAAACAAAATTTTATGAAGATGGAATGGTTTCTTTTTTCACACTTTGAAGGCCTCGAAGCATGCTAAGAACGATCTCAAGCCATTCCCCGGTCTTCTTCCCTTTCGTCTGGACAGAAATAATCAGCTTGCTGCCTTCCATTCCTAAGCCAATGTCACGTCCATATTTACTGCCAAGCTCAAATAATTTTTGACCGTCGATTTCACTGCTTTCTTTCTCATCTAGGGTGAGTCTGACAATGCCTTTCTCCATCTTGATCAGCTCGACACGTTCCTGCACAGCGTACACCTTCATCGTCGCAATCGTGAACAAATCAGCCACTTCTTGCGGATATTCACCGAATCGGTCAATCATTTCATCCTGAAGCTCTTTTCGCTCTTCAATCGATCCAATGGCTCTAAACTGTTTATACATCTCGATCTTTTGCTTGCCATCAGAAATATATGTGTCAGGGATGTAGGCATCAATTTGCAGATCGATTTCCGGCTCAAATTTTTCTTGAGCTGTCGTGTCGCCTCTTCTTTCTTCAATCGCTTCTTTCAGCATTTGAGAATACAGATCGAATCCAACAGAATCAATGAATCCATGCTGCTGTGCACCAAGTAAATTCCCTGCTCCTCGAATCGTTAAATCACGCATCGCAATTTTAAAACCTGATCCGAGCTCTGTGAATTCTTTAATGGCCTGAAGTCTTTTCTCCGCTACTTCAGAAAGAACTTTGTCTTTTCGATAAGTGAAATAAGCATAAGCAACTCGATTCGAGCGGCCGACTCGTCCTCTTAACTGGTACAGCTGAGAAAGCCCCATTTTATCAGCATCGTGTACAATGAGCGTGTTCACATTTGGAATGTCGACGCCCGTTTCAATAATGGTTGTACTGACCAATACATCTGATTCGCCTTCAAGAAAATTGATCATGACCGATTCCAGCTCGTTCTCACTCATTTTCCCATGCGCATAGCTGACTTTCGCGTCTGGGACAAGCATCGAGATTTCATCTGCTTTCCGTTCAATATCCTCAACACGATTGTAAAGGAAGTACACTTGGCCGCCTCGAGCTAGTTCTCGCTCGATCGCTTCTCTGACTAAAGCACCATTGTACTCTACAACATAGGTTTGAACAGGGAAACGGTTTTCAGGCGGTGTTTCAATAACGGATAAGTCTCGTACACCAAGCATCGACATATGAAGCGTTCGTGGGATTGGCGTTGCCGTTAATGTCAGTACATCGATATTGGCTTTCATCTGCTTTATTTTCTCTTTATGCGTGACGCCAAAACGCTGTTCCTCGTCAATGATCAACAGTCCTAAATCCTTGTAAACAATGTCTTTTGAAAGAAGTCGGTGTGTCCCGATGACCATATCAATGGTTCCGTTCTTCAGCCCTTTTAACGTTTCTGTTGTTTCTTTCCGCGTACGGAAACGGCTAAGCTGAGCGATTTTGATAGGGTAGTCCTGGAATCGGTCCATAATCGTGTCAAAATGCTGCTGTGCTAAGATCGTTGTCGGTACAAGCAGTGCAACCTGCTTCCCGTCAGCAATAGCTTTAAAGGCCGCACGAATGGCCACCTCTGTTTTTCCATATCCCACATCTCCACAAAGCAGGCGATCCATCGGACGTTCTCGCTCCATGTCTTGTTTGATTTCGTGAATAGAACGAATTTGGTCGTCTGTTTCCTGGTAAGGGAACGCAGATTCAAACTGGCTCTGCATCTCATGATCAGGCGAGAAGGCATACCCTTTGCTTGCCTCACGTTCTGCATACAGCTTAATGAGATCATCTGCAATATCCTGAACAGAAGATTCTACTTTTTTCTTCACGCGTTTCCAGTCACTGCCGCCTAGTTTGTACAGCTTTGGTTCTTTTCCTTCTGATCCTACGTATTTCTGCACCTGATCAATTTGTTCAACCGGTACATAAAGCTTGTCGCTTCCTTGATAATGAATATTTAAATAATCTTTATGAATGCCGCCGATCTCAAGCGTTTCGATTCCTAAATACTTACCGATCCCGTGGTTAATGTGCACCACATAGTCGCCGACTTGAAGCTCTGAATAGCTCTTAATTCGCTCAGCGTTGGTCAGCTTTTGCTTACGCGCCTGCTTCTTCACACGTTTCTTGAAGAGCTCACCTTCAGTGATCACTGCAATTTTTGATAATGGCAGTTCAAAGCCTGTTTGCAGCTCACCTTGTAAAATGTACACTTGCCCGCTTACAAGCTCAGCGTCCGGTTTAGCGAGAGCAGCTTCAATGTCATAATCATGTAAGACAGACGACAGCTTCTCTGTTCGCTCTTCATCCGCACCTAAAAAGACAACCGTGTAATGTTGTTTTTTGTAGCGTTCAATTTCACTCGCAAGTACATTCATCTGCCCATGGAAATTCTGCATTTGCTTACTAGATACATTGACGATATTTTGCGGATTTGTCTGCTGGACATGTCTCAAGAACAAGGAATAGTACAGAATGGATCTCGATTGCTGATTGATTAGCTCTTGGAATGGGAAGGAAAGAGATAAATCATGAAGAATATTGCCTTCTTCAAGCAGACTAATCGTCCAATCAGCTTCTTCCTTTTCAAGCTGCTCTTCCATCTCCTGAATTCTGCTAATTTCATCTAGAATGATAATCGTATCCTGCGATGTGTAATCTAGCAAACTAGCAGGCTTTTCATAGAAATAGGACAGGTACTTCGTCATTTCCTGTGTGACGATGCCTTCTAGCAGCTTCTCTCGATCAGCAGAAATATTCTGATGCAGCAGCTCTTTTTGTTGATCAGAGTTGAATTTCTTTAAGCTCTTCGCAAGTCCTTGGTCAAGCTGTTCTATCGCTCTCACGCGTTCAGAACCTCTCACAATCAGCTCTATTGCCGGGCCAATCTTGATCTCTTGAAGCGTTTCTAGTGAACGCTGAGTATCAGAATGGAAGGTCCGAATTGAGTCAACTTCTGTATCAAACAATTCAATACGAATAGGATGATCTTCCGTTAACGCATAAATGTCGATGATCCCTCCGCGCACACTAAAATCTCCGGGCGCAGCAACCATAGACGTCCGGTCATAACCGATTTGCACGAGTTGTTTTGAAAACGCCTCCAAATCAATTTCTTCACCGAGCTTTAAATGGATCTGACTCTCCTTCCAGAGCTCGACTGGCGGAAGCATTCTGCGCACCGCAGCTGCCGGGGTTACGATAATGGGGTTTTCTCCATTAGCAAGTCGATTCAGGACATCTAGACGCTGTGCTCTAAGCTCAGGGCTGGCAACTGCGATCTCTGATGCAATGAGTTCATTTACAGGATAAAGAAGGACCGAGCGATCCGAGATCACACTTGCTAGATCATCTGTTACCTTCTGCGCTTGATACAAATTGTGGGTCACAATAAACATCGGCCGCTTTAGCTCGTCTGATATGGCGGCTGTAAATAAAGATCTGACGGAGCCTGATAGTCCGGCGAGCAGCTGTTCTTTTAACCCTTCTTTTAGTCCATTAAAAATGGACTGAAAATCATCACTTTGTTTGATAAATGATTGTATGTTTTTCATTTGGCTCCTCCTCCCTGCTTGTTTAAAACAGAAAAACGCTTTGGTCTAGTACCTACACCAAAGCTTTTTATTGAATAAAAGTATGATACTGATGGTAATCAGGATTTCTTTCGAGCGCCTCTTGGCAATCCTCACAAATGGTTTGTACATGTAAATCACCATTTTCCCTATAAGAAATCATATCGTTTCTTTCCTCATTTGTTAAGTGATGAAATCCAAGTGCTTCACTTTGAACAGCGGATTCATCTAGACTGCCAACCTTTACACCACAGTGCCGGCAGTAATAATGCAAAGCCATATGTGATCCTCCCATGCTGAGATTTTATGATCAGTATGTGCTTTGCTTATCATTCTTATACCTTCTTGTTGAAATCATTCATCACTTCTAAAAATGGCTTTGTTAAAGCCGCCTCACAAGCTTCAACAGACGCTTGAATGGCTGATGCGATGTCAGGCTGTTCCTCTTCTGAGAAGCGTCCTAGTACGTAATCAACGACCTTCATGCCATTTTGCGGGCGGCCAATACCGATGCGGAATCGGTCAAACTCAGGTGAGCCTAAATGCTGAATCAACGACTTAATCCCATTATGCCCTCCTGCACTTCCCTTAGTACGCAAACGAATCCGCCCAGTTGGTAAATCAAGATCGTCATAGATGACTTTTAAATGTTCAAGGGGAATATCATAGTAATCCAAAAGTGGACGCACGCATTCTCCTGATAAGTTCATATATGTAAGAGGCTTCACAAGTAGAACCTTTTGCCCTGAAACAAACCCTGTTCCAAATTGTCCATGGAATTTTGATTGATTTAATGGGATGTCCCATTTTTTTGATAATTCATCTATTGTCATAAACCCGACATTATGTCTTGTTGTTTCGTATTCTCTTCCTGGATTACCCAATCCAACGAATGCAATCATGAGACCAATAACCTCCTTTATCACAATGCACACGCCTAAAAAATGAGCCAATATGATTGCCTCATGTAAAAACGTATGAATTCTTTTCATTCTAGCACAAAAGACGCAACCGCGGGAGGGTTACGTCTCTAAATGACCAGTTATTCTCCATTGTTATCCTTTTCTTTAATAGCCTCAGGTTCTTGTGTTTCCTCTTCGCTATCTGGCTCAGGAACCTCGGATTGCTGAGGCGGTAGAATGGATGCAACGACTTCTTCTGGATCGTTATTTATTTGATAGGTTGACTGAACAGGCAGATCACCCACTGTTAGTACATCATTTACATCTAAGTTTGTAATATCAGCTTCAATATGTTGCGGGATATCCTTCGGTTTTGCTGTAACGGATAATTCAAATAGTGGCTGCTGAAGTACACCGCCATCTTTTACCCCTTTAGACTCACCAATCAGCTGTACAGGTACATCTGCATCAATTTCTCGCTGTAAGTCGACCACTTGGAAATCAGCGTGAACAAGCTCGTTTTTCAGCGGATCTGTTTGTAATTCTGTGACCATCACAGATTTTGTATCGCCGCCCACGTCTAATGTGATGATTGTATTCTTCCCTTCATCACGTAAGGTCTTTAATAAATCGATGCTGTCTAATGAAACAGCCAGGTTGTCTGTGTTTTTTCCGTATATGACACCAGGAACGTGTCCTGAATGACGGATTTTTTGCAGTGTGGAACGTTTGAAATCAGTTCTTTTATTTGCTTTTAAAGTTGCCATATTCAGCACCATCCTATTTCTTTTTTGTCACTACTTTCATAAATACCCATAACTGAATCATTTTAAACATGTTTGGCTGTCAATTATGACAGCAAAAAGACCCTAAGCTGATACCTAGGGCCTTTTTGAAAAGAGAATTAGCTAAAAAGGTAGCTCACAGATTCTTCTTCATGCACACGGATGATGGCTTCTGCAAGCAAAGGCCCAACTGAAAGTGGAATGATTTTTTCTACTTTCTTGTCATCTGTTAAGTGAATACTGTTGGTTACAACCAATTCTTTAATTTTAGAGTTTGTGATGCGTTCTACTGCTGGCCCAGACAATACTGGGTGAGTACAGCAAGCATACACTTCAGTCGCTCCATTTTCGACAAGCGCATTTGCTGCCAGTGTAATGGTACCAGCTGTATCAATGATATCATCAATCAGAATCGCCGTTTTACCTTCAATGTTACCGATGATGTTCATCACTTCAGCAACGTTTGGCTTCGGACGACGTTTGTCGATAATTGCGATTGGCGCTTTTAAGCGGTCTGCCATTTTGCGCGCACGTGTCACACCACCGTGGTCAGGAGACACAACGACAATATCATTCAAGTTTTTCTGTTCGAAATAGTTTGTTAAGATTGGCACAGCCATTAAGTTATCGATTGGAATATCAAAGAAACCTTGGATTTGCGGCGCATGTAGATCTAGTGCGATAACACGTGTAGCACCAGCTGTTTCAAGTAAGTTGGCAAAAAGCTTCGCAGTGATTGGCTCACGAGGTTTTGCCTTACGATCTTGACGTGCATATCCGTAATAAGGGATCACAATGTTGACAGTTTTCGCAGAAGCACGTTTTAATGCATCAACCATAATGAGAAGTTCCATAATGTGCTCATTAACTGGCGCACTTGTTGATTGAATGACATAACAATCACAGCCGCGAATACTTTCTTCAATATTGATTTGGACTTCACCGTCACTAAAACGTTTAACAGAGCTCTTTCCTACATCAACTCCGATACGATCGGCAATTTCTTTAGCAAGTTCAGGGTTTGAATTCAAAGAGAATATCTTCAAATTCGCATCAGCATAACGATTAGACATGGTAAACCTCCGGGTATTTGGATTATTTTTTATGAATATTTTTCACATAATCTTCTTTATTGACTTGTCTTGCTCTAGCAATAGACAATGCATCCTGCGGCACATCTTCTGTAACCGTTGAACCGGCTGCAACATATGCCCCTTTTCCGACAGTGACTGGTGCGACGAGATTTGAATTACAGCCAATAAAGGCGCCGTCTTCAATCTTTGTTATGAATTTGTTCTTCCCATCATAGTTGACTGTAATTGATCCACAGCCAAGGTTTACATCAGTGCCGACCTCTGCATCTCCAATATAGCTTAGGTGGGATGCTTTGCTGCGGTCACCGAAAACCGTTTTCTTGATTTCGACAAAATTCCCGATCTTCACTTCATCGCCAATTTTCGACAACGGGCGAATATGCGCAAACGGCCCAATTGTCACATCTACTCCTACCTCACTATCGCAGACGACAGATTGCTTAATCACTGTTCGATCTCCGATGATGCTATCAACAATTTCAGTGTTCGGCCCAATGGTGGCGTCTGCACCGATTTTTACATTCCCTTTGATGACCGTCCCAGGATAAATGATTGTATCTTCACCGATGACAGCATCTGGCGAGATATACGTGTTCTCAGGATCAATCAAGGTCACACCATTCTTCATATGCTGATGATTAATACGTCGCTTCATGAATTGCTCTGCTTGTGATAGAGCAATACGATCATTCACTCCAAGTGTTTCTTCAAAATGCGGTGTTTGATAGGCTGCAACTGTTTGTCCTTCATTCTTTAAAATTTCAATGACATCTGGCAAATAGTATTCGCCCTGTGCATTTTCATTCGACACTTGCTCAATCACACGGAAGAGATCTTCATTTGCGAAGCAATAGGTCCCTGTATTAATTTCATTCACTTGACGTTCTGCATCATTCGCATCTTTATGCTCCACAATCTTCACAACAGCATCTGTTTCGTCACGAATAATACGGCCATAGCCTGTTGGGTCATCCGCATGTGCTGTTAAAATAGTGACCTTCGCTTGATGTTTTTGATGCTCGGTTAACATGGCTTCCATTGTTTCCGCTGTCAATAATGGCGTATCTCCACAGATGACAATGGTTGTTCCCTTTTCCTGCGCGAGGAACGACTTTGCTTGTTTGACGGCATGTGCTGTTCCCAGCTGTTCTTCTTGAAGTGCATATTCACTTCTATCCCCAAGCTGTTCCTTGACGTCCTCTGCTCCATGACCGACAATCGTCACAAGCTTGGCTAAAGAAAGCTTTAACGCTTCATCTGCCACATGCTCGACCATTGGCTTTCCGCAAACTGGATGAAGTACTTTGTATAGCTTTGACTTCATTCTCGTTCCTTTTCCCGCTGCTAATATCACTGCGAACCGCTTATCCATTGATTGGCCTCCAATATCCCTATTATCCATAGAAAAATATATCCTAAATATGAACTGATTTCAAGGATACATGAGGAAGTACAATAATTTTCTAATGGATGATACACAGAAGAAACAGAAGAAAAAACGCAAAAAAGACAGCATTTAAAAGAAAACATTCCATTTTCTCTTAAAGCTGTCTTTTTAGTTTCACATATGATTAAGAAGCTCCAGCTTCTTCATATTCAATTGTTTCTTCTTCTTCGCCTAAGCGATGATATTCATTTAAAACAGCATCTTGGATTTTACCCCGAGTGCTTGAGTTAATTGGATGTGCAATATCGCGAAACTCTCCATCAGGCGTGCGTTTGCTAGGCATTGCAACAAACAACCCATTATTTCCATCAATCACACGAATATCATGAACAACAAATTCGTGGTCCAGCGTGATGGATGCAATCGCCCTCATGCGACCATCGGTATTCACGCGGCGTAATCTTACGTCAGTAACTTCCACAGTAGTTCACCACCTTTTCCCAATATAAAAGCATTACTTAGGTATTCAACGATTGTGGTGATTCTCCTGCTCTTTTTTTAAACTTTTTTTGAAATATCGGGATATTTATACATTTTTTGTCATTTCAATGACGGCGCTTACATCTGTTACGTGAAAAAAAGACATCATGATGATGCCTTTTCCTGCATATGATGAAACCAAACGGCTTTCAATGAGGCTGCCTGTTTATTTCACTAGTGCAACAACTTCAATTTCTACAAGTGCATCCTTTGGAAGTCTTGCTACTTCTACACATGAACGAGCTGGCTTATGCGTATGGAAATACTCACCGTACACTTCATTCACTTCAGCAAATTGTTCCATATCTTTAATGAAAACAGTTGCCTTCACGACTGTTTCAAATGAAGCACCTGCTGCTTCAAGTACGGCCTCGAGATTACGGAAAACTTGATGTGTTTGGTCTTTAATATCTCCGTTTACGAAATCTCCAGCTGGCGTTAATGGAATCTGGCCTGAGCTGTAAAACATGTTATTGACAATCATTCCTTGAGAGTAAGGTCCAATGGCTGCTGGTGCGTTTTTGGTTTGAACAACTTTTGTCATATCAATCTCTCCCATTCAAATACATGTTTGATCAAAGCTTAAGCTTTGGAATGAAAAAACTCGTGGAAATTGCCTTCATTGATCTCAATGATCTTCTGCTTCATATCAATGGTTGACAGCTTTAACAACGATATATATTCATCGACAAGACGTTCATCTACGCCCTCATCTTCTAAAAGAACACCGATCCCTGCAACATTTGCATTGAATTCCTCAAGCAGATTCATCATGCCATTAATGGTTCCGCCCGCTTTCATAAAGTCATCAATGATCAGGACATTGGATCCTTTATCTAAGCTCCGCTTTGCAAGTGACATGGTTTGAATTCGGTTAGAAGAACCTGACGCATAATTAATACTCACAGTTGATCCCTCGGTTACCTTATTATCTTTTCTAACGATCACAACAGGCACATTTAAATAACCTGCAACAGAATAGGCAATTGGAATACCTTTCGTCGCAACGGTCATGACAACATCAATCGCACGGTCCGCAAAGATGGTCGCAAAAAGCTTACCGATTTTCGCAAGAATCGATGGATTGCCTAAAACATCGGTTAAATATAAATAGCCGCCAGGAAGTACACGTTCAGGAGTCGATAAAGCCTCTCCGATATCGTTTACTACGTCGTCTGCTTCTTTTAGGTGAATCTTTGGAATATATTTCACTCCGCCAGCAGCACCAGGTACAGTAAGCAATGTGCCTATGCCCTGCTGTTCGAAGGTCTGTTTAATAATTGTTAAGTCTTCACTAATGGAGGACTTCGCAGATTGATATCGTTCTGCAAAAAATGTTAACGGTACTAGTACGTGCGGGTGGGTTAACAAATAATTTGTTAAGTCCACCAATCTGCCGCTTCGACGAAACTTCATGAACTTACCCCCAGAACCCGAATAATTTATGAATAATATAACTTAATATACGGATTTAATCAAGGGCATTTTGTTCGCCGATCATGCGGACAGCGTAAACTTGATCACAAAATCCTCTCAGTCCGTTATATATTCTTTGTACCTTAGATTCATATTGAATCAAGCCAAATACAGTTGGGCCGCTTCCACTCATTAAAACAGCATCTGCACCGAATCGCTTCATCTGTCTCTTAATCATATCTACTTCTGGATACATCTTTAATGTCACAGATTCCAAAACGTTACCGAGTGAGCCGCACATCCCTTTATAGTCTTTCGCTTCAATTGCTTCTATCATACGCTGTACATTTGGGTGTTCTACTTTGCTTGCGTCGTATTGTCTGTAGACTTCAGCTGTAGATACCCCAATCACCGGCTTCGCTAAAATAACCCAGCAATGCGGAGGTGTCGCAATATGCTTCAGTTTCTCTCCACGTCCTGTCGCTAGTGCTGTCCCTCCGTGTACACAAAAAGAGACATCTGAGCCGATCTCCGCTCCAAGCTCAGCTAGTTCATCTAACGTGAGATTTAACTTCCACAAGCGATTTAAGCCGCGCAGAGCCGCTGCTGCATCGCTGCTGCCCCCAGCTAGACCTGCTGCGACAGGAATTGATTTTGTGATGACAATCGATACTCCTTTTTGAATACCGAATCTTGTTTTTAGTAATTTAGCCGCCTGATAGGCCAGATTACGCTGATCATCTGGCACAAATCGATTATGAGATGATACACGGATTTCATCTTTGTCCAGCTCCGTCAGCTCTAGTCGATCTGCAAGGTCTATTGTTGTCATCACCATCTCCACTTCGTGATATCCATCCGGTCTTTTTCCATGAACATCAAGTGAAAGATTAATTTTTGCCGGTGCTTTTTCTAAAATACGCAAACATTTCACCTACTTCTCCATCTAAACATAAGTATCAATATTGTATCACATTTGATGGATCTGATGAATATTGGCTTTAACGCCTAGCACACTGACTTTTCCATCAAAAAAAGCCAGAGACACCCGAGGTATCCCTGACCGTTTATCTATCGTTGATTCTCATCCTGAGCCATGTGCTGTTGAGCTAATTCAATGGCACGTTTGACCATGTTACCTGCGTCACGCGCACGAATCTCTCCCCAGCCTCCATTTTTGACGGTATCATAAAATCCAAGATCCTTCGCCAGTTCGTATTTGAACTCATCTGACATAATGCCTCGGCGTCTACCCAAACGAAACAGCCCCTTTAGTCGAGAATTCGAATCAGCGCCACCGCTTCGTGGCTTTCTTATTTTGTATCGAATCTTTCCTTTTACCCCTTTCAAATAATGGACAGGCGCCCATACAGAAAAAAAGGCAAAACAAAAAGCAGTAAACAAGAAGTTCACTGCCCATTAATAGGCGACTGAGCTAGCGGTATCATCGAACGTTAATTCGACCGTCTCAGTCAGTATATCTGCATAACTGTAAGAAACTCTTTCAAACGAATTCTCATCTTGATCTAATTGAATCACAAAAACAGAAGGGTACGTTTCAGCTAAAATGCCCGAACGCTCAATTGTTTTACGGCGGCCTCCGTTAGCCTTTAACGTCAAACGTTTACCTAAGTTACCATCAAGCGATCTTTTGATGTCGGACAAAGTCTTCGCCATTGCATCCACCTCACTGAGATAATTATACAACAACGGCCCGTTTTTGTCAAATAAAAATTAAATTATATCAACGAACACGAGCCATTGTCAACAAAATAATTTTGACAAACTTCTACCTTTTCTTCTCCCTATTTTTCTCAAATTCCGGTGAATTATGTATCCGTTTGAAATTTCTTTTTGAATATAAAAAAACCAGACTGAAATCAGTCGGGTTATGTCGATTCTTGGTCTCTTTTATATGGCATACCTACCCTTAAAACACCCTTCGTTTCGATTCCTCCGAGACCTTTTTCTCTTGTTAATGTATTTCGGAGCACATCCCACACGTTGATTCGATCTACAAATGGAGTGAAGCTGATCTTCGCAACAATATAGACGGGGTCTAGCGCATGGATGTTGACACGAGAAGGTGAGCTTGCAAAATTGGCACCTGCTTGGATCAATGATTCAAAATGAGATTGACAGGCACCTGCAAAGATCACAAGCTGATCTAAATGCGGAATTTTCCTTCTTGCTTTTTGAACCGTTTCAACGAAATGACGAGAATGGCGATAGGCACCGATATCATGTACACCGCCTTTTTGCTTGGAATACGCATCATGTCCTGTGATGACCAAGATATCAGGCCGATATTGATCGATTAACGAGTCAATCATGCTTGGCATTTTCTTCTCATGGCAATGCACGCCATACACAGGCACACCAATTCGTTCATATACGTCTAAGCATTTCTTTAAGTACGAAGCATCTCCATCTAAATGAAGAACCTTTCCAGGCATGTGAAAATACTGCTCCTGATGCTGATATTGTCCAGAAGTATAATATTCTTGTTTTTCACGCAGCAGCTGATAATCCTGTCTGAGTAAATCGAGCGATTCGTTAATTTTTCGTTCGTCGTCCTTCTCTCTTGTCAGCTGCTCCTCTTTTTGAATCAAGACCAAGTCAGACATCTTTGCATCAGCAATCAGCCTCACTTCATTCCCATGCAAAATGGCGGTGGCTTCGTGCTGATCTGTCTCATCAATTCGAATGATACGAAACATAATATCCATTTGATAGGATGCCCTCGTCACCATATCTCCTATTTGAAATTGCATGCTTTTCACTCCACAATCAGGCTCATATCCTGTTGGTATCGTCTTGCGTTGAACATGTTCATCTTTCATGTGTGCTGTTCTTTCTAGCCTATGCCCGAACGGATAAAGTGGTGAAAAACAAAAGAAAAAGCCCTTAAAGTAGGGCTTCAGATTTAAAGAGAAAGTGGGGGTTTTCAAGACAAGGTGTCAACAAAGCCCTCATTTTTGTCTTTTCAACTGTTCACGAAACGATATATGGTGTTTTTCGCTTTCGTTACATTCAATATACGGTGTATCTAGACCTTAAAAAAAATTGTCGAGATTTTCTCGACAGCCTGAAGCCCTTAAAGTAGGGCTTTTTGTAAAACGTTAGCTAAACGGGCAAATTCCTCAATGGATAATGACTCACCGCGTCGCTTTCCATCAATGTCAGCTGTTTCAAGGGCTTCTTCAATGATGGCTTTATGTTTTTTACCATCAGGCAGATTGTTCAACAGGTTATTCATCAATGTCTTCCGGCGCTGGCCAAAGCTCGCACGGATGAGCTGAAAGAAAAATGCATCATTTTCTACTGAGACAGCAGGCGTTTCACGAACTGTTAGTTTAATAACAGCCGAATCAACATTTGGCTGGGGAACGAAAACGGTTTTAGGCACAACCATGACCGTTTTCGCTTCCGTATAAAATTGAACCGCAATAGAAAGCGAGTTGTATTCCTTCGATGAAGGGACAGCTGCCATACGATCTGCGACTTCTTTTTGCAGCATGACCACAATCCCTTTCAATGGAAGGTTTTCTTCCAGCAATTTCATAATAATCGGTGTCGTCACGTAATAAGGAAGGTTGGCTACAACCATCACTTCTTTACAGTCAGCAAAGTTTTCTTCGATGACCTTTCCTACATCCGCCTTCAATACGTCTTGGTGAATGATGGTGACATTATCATATGGAGAAAGTGTATCGTTTAAAATGGGCAATAAACGCTGGTCGATTTCGAAAGCGGTCACTTTCTTTGCTCGTTTAGCGAGCTGTTCTGTCAATGCGCCGATACCAGGTCCAATTTCAATAACGCCGGTCTCATCCGTAATCTCTGCATGATCGACTATACGATCTAAAATATTTGTATCAATTAAAAAGTTCTGCCCTAAGCTCTTTTTAAAAGAGAAACCGTACTTCTTTAGTATTTCCTTCGTTCTGACGGGTGTCGCAATATCTTTATTCATCGGCTTCCTCCTGCATGACGGTCTTTAAGGCCGCAATAAAATCATGTTTGGTTATTTGAAACATATGAAGGCGCTTTTGCAGCTGCTTCGCATTGGTATATCCTATATTTAAAAGCACACCTAGTCGTTCGCGGCGGCGTTTCGATGCATCGCCTCCGATAAGGCCTGCGTCAAATAAGTCGTCTAATGTAATGTCACTTTCCGATTCTTCCATTTCCTCATGGACATGAGCAAGGCATTCCCGAATACTGTCCAAGGAAGCGTGCTCGACGCCAATCCCTTTGTCCCGCTTCGCTTTCGCAAGATGTTTTGGCAAAAAAGCGTGCTTACAACCCGGAACCGCTTCTGCGATGGTTTTACGGATCTTTTCACCAGGAAAATCAGGGTCTGTTAAAATAATGACACCCCTCGTCTCCTGAGCAAGACGCACTTGTTGAATGACTGTATCGCCAATGGCAGATCCGTTTGTTTCGATCGTATCTGCATCAACGGCCATCTTCACTCTGGCAGTGTCATCACGACCCTCCACCACAATGATTTCTTTGATTTTCATTTATTCCTCCGCTTGCAAAAACAATAAACATTTTTTGGTCAGAAAATGAAACCTTTCATGCTGTTTTTGCGTCTAATTAATTAGAAAACAGTGCTTCTATTATAACCAAAAAAACAGAGGGTGCGCAAAGCCCTCTGTTCATATAAATGATTTGATGTGTTTATTTGAGCACTCTAATTTTTACTCGTTTATTTCCCCATTGATAAGCTGCCGACTTACTTGGGACGAACACATCAATTTTATTCCCTTTTATAGCAGATCCAGTGTCTGATGCAACGGCATATCCATAGCCTTCCACATACACTTTAGAGCCTAGCGGAATGACACTCGGATCAACTGCTATGACCTTTGCACCCGGATTTGCTTTTAAATTAAAACCTGTAGACGTTCTGCCCGTACATCCAGCACAGCTCGCTGTATAGGCTGTTGACGCCACGTAGAATTCTTTTCCTGATGATTCATTGCTTCTTGAAACTGCAGGGGATGCTTTAGGTTCCTTTTTGGACACTTGAGTACCAATGGCCACTATACGATCCTTGCTATCTTTTTCAGTTACTTCTTTGATTAATTCTTTAGACACCACTTTGCCGTTTTCTTTCACAATGGCATAGTGCTTCTTCAATTTACCTTCTTCACCTTTTTTAAGCACCTTCTCTTTTCCTTTTTCAAGAGAACGATCCTTTTTATGTTTGGTATCAAAAGCAATTTTCTCTTCCACTACATCGGTGACTTTTTCCACCCGAGTGATCTGGATATCTGCGCTTTCTTTAGAAATGTTACTATGTAGCGCAGGTTTGATCTTATCGTGCTTCTTGAGCCTCAGCTCTTGTTGCTTTAAAAAGTCAGCGACCGTAGTCGAAGTGGTCCACACTTTTTTATCCTTTCCTCCATCCTTTAAGCTGACCTGGAAGGCCTGCTGAACCACAAGATTCATATTCTTTTTAATCTTGTCATTCTTTCCTGGAGTCACTTGATCGTGCTTCCCAATATCTATCTTCTCATTCTTCAATAATGCTCCAACCGTCTGATCTGTTGTCCATATCGTTTTCTCTTTCCCATCTAGGGTCAGATGAACCGGTATAGCCGCATCATACACAATGTTCATATTGTCTTGAATCTTTGTATTTAGACTCGGAGAGATATGATCCTCCGCCCTGGTCCGTATCCCAAGGTCTGAAAGCAGCTGTGCTACTGTCTCTTCATGTGTACGAATTGTCTTCTCTTTACCATTGATTGAAATGGTAATAGACTGCTTAGTGAACTCATGCGCACCGTAAGCCGTCCCAGTTCCAGCTAAAAGTAAGCAAGCGACTAGTAATAAAACCTTGCCTTTTCCTAGCTTGATAGAAAACAGATTTTTCATTTTTTGTACGATGAAAAACGCCTCCTTCTCCTCGGAGAGATTATATAGAGTATCTCAAAACCTGTCAACCCTTCCACCCACTGTACAAAAATGCTCGATTGTAAACCTATTATGGGAGATTTATGGAAGGAAGGGAAGAAAGACTTATCGACAACTTATCCTATGAGGAACAGCAAACGTGTAGAACTTTTTCGTTATGTTTCACAATTGGACAGGCTTAAACAAGGTTTGACATCATATACTGTCAGTTTATACGGAAAACTTTTTTCGCATTTTCTGTTGTCAATTCAGCAAGCTCTTCAAAGCTGATTTCTCGTAATTCGGCAATTTGCTCTGCGATATATTTCACATAGCTTGGCTCATTTCGTTTCCCTCTAAATGGCGCTGGTGTTAAATATGGGCAGTCTGTTTCAATCAATAGTCGATCACTTGGTATGTCCTTTACAACTTCTTTCGGTTTTTTGGCATTTTTAAATGTCACGGGTCCACCGAATGAAATATAAAAGTTCATATCCATACACGCTTTTGCAATTTCTAGGCTTCCTGTAAAGCAGTGCATAATACCACCAACTTCCGCCGCTCCCTCTTCCTTTAAGATCGTCACGACATCTTCCGTTGCGTCACGGTTATGAATGATGATTGGCAGATTCACTTCCTTCGCAAGAGCAATTTGACGTCTAAAGACTTCTTTTTGTACATCTTTTGGCGACTTGTCCCAATAGTAATCCAGACCCATTTCTCCAATGGCAACGACCTTTTCATGTTGAGATAATTCTTTGATCCAAGCCAAATCCTCATCTGTCATATCAATGGCATCGACAGGATGCCAGCCGATCGCTGCATAAATGAAATCATACTCTTCAATTAACTCCATCGCTCTCGTTATGGTTGAGCGGTCAAACCCGACTACGACGATTTTCTCTACCTTTTCACTTTTCGCTCTTTCGATCACCTGCTCTAAGTCTTCATTGTATTGTTCCGCATTTAAATGGGCATGTGTATCAAATAACATCGTTGATTGCTCCTTTCGACAATTCTCCTAAAAAACAAAAGGTGTTCGACGAAATGTTACACGTGGAACACCTTTGTTGATTTATAAAATTTTTGTTCCATTCGCTAGAGATTGATCCACTTCAAGGACCTGCAATTTCCCACCAGTTTCCCCAGTTAAAATCATTCCCTGGGAAATTTCCCCTCTGAGTTTAACTGGCGTGAGATTTGCTACGCAAACAAGCTTCTTCCCTACCAATTCATCTGGTTGATAATGCTTGGCAATCCCTGAGACAATTTGTCTTTTTTCAAATCCAAAATCAAGCTGAAGCTTTAAGAGACGATCCGCTTTTTTAACTGGAGCTGCTTCCAAAACTTGTGCTACTCGAAGATCAACTTTCGAGAAATCATCAAATGCAATTTCTGCTCCCAGTTCAGGTAATTCCGTTTCTTCTATTTCAGCTTTCTCTTCTTCTACCTTAGGAGCACTTCCCTGCATTTTCTCTTTAATGTACGCCACTTCTTCTTCAACCTCTAAACGCGGGAACAACGGCTCTCCTTTTTGTACTGTTGCTTTTTGAATCGCACCAAAAGAAAGAATGCTGTCCCAGCTTTTAAGCTTCTCTTCTTCAATTCCAAGCTGGAAGAAGATTTTCTCAGGTGTTTTTGTTAAGAATGGTGTTAATTGCACTGCTGTGATTCGAAGTGATTCTGCCAAATGATACATGACAGAGTGCAGTTCTTTTCGTTTCGTTTCATCCTTCGCTAACACCCATGGAGCTGTTTGATCAATATATTTATTAGTTCTGCTGATCAATGTCCAAACATTTGTAAGAGCCACCGAGAATTCAAGGTTTTCCATCGCTTCTTCATAGGCTTTTACCGTTTGTTCAGCCACAGCTTTAAGCTCCTCATCAAATTCATTGACAGGACCCTTATAACTGCTTAATGTACCATCAAAATATTTTTGTACCATCGCGACCGTACGGTTAAGTAAGTTCCCTAAATCATTGGCAAGATCATAGTTTACACGTTCCACAAATCCTTCTGGTGTAAACACGCCATCCGCACCAAATGGCACTTCGCGAAGTAGATAATAACGAAGGGCATCAAGACCATAGCGATCAATTAATGTGACCGGATCTACCACATTCCCTTTTGATTTAGACATTTTGCCATCTTTCATGAGCAGCCAGCCGTGTGCGAAAATTTGTTTCGGCAGAGGCAGATCAAGTGCCATCAGCATAATTGGCCAATAAATTGTATGGAAGCGCACAATTTCTTTCCCTACAAGGTGCACGTTGGCAGGCCAATATTTTTTATATTTTTCATCCTGATCGGTTCCATAGCCAATCGCTGTTAAATAGTTGAATAACGCATCAATCCATACATAAATCACGTGTTTCGGATTATTAGGTACTTTAATTCCCCAATCAAAGGTTGTTCTTGATACAGCTAAATCCTCTAAACCTGGTTTAATGAAGTTATTGATCATTTCATTCTTTCTTGATTCAGGCTGAATGAACGATGGGTTCTTTTCGTAGTAGTCCAGTAAACGATCTGCATACTTACTCATACGGAAGAAATATGATTCCTCTTTAATCAATTCAACAGGGTGACCACTGTCGGGGCTTTTCCCGCCAATGACTTCACCTTTCTCATTTCGCTCAACATCAACAAGCTGTGTTTCCGTATAGAATGTTTCATCAGGAATACTGTACCAGCCCTCATATTGATCTAAATAGATATCTCCTTGATCAAGCAGCTTTTGGAAGACTTGCTCAATGATTTTCGTATGCCTTTTTTCCGTTGTACGAATGAAATCATCATTTGAAATGTCGAGTTTCTTCCATAATGATTGAATGTCTGTAACGACGGGATCTAAATACTCAATCGGTGTAATATTTTGTTCTTCAGCTTTTTGCTGAATTTTTTGTCCGTGCTCATCTGTACCTGTTAAATACATCACATCATAGCCTTGAAGACGTTTATAACGAGCCATGGCATCCCCTGCCACTGTCGTATAAGCATGTCCAATATGTAATTTTCCGCTCGGATAGTAAATAGGTGTTGTCAGATAAAACGTTTTTTTCTTTTCCGGCATGTCGGAACCTCCTGCGTGTGTGTAAATGTCAAAAGCTCCCGCCCAATGGACGAGAGCGGCTATAATCACTTCATTAAAATGTGTCAGATCATTTCATTATGTTTTGCACTTGTGCTTTCTCTATGATACCATCTTAGCCTTTAAGATCAAGCATATATACATGGAACAAGCTGAAATGATCGAAAAAGATGAGTTTTTCGAAAAAACGACAAACCGCTCGACATTTTGTCGAATATTGTCGTATGAAATATACTTCCAGATTTATAATTGGCTAATTTAGGGCAAAAGTCTTGTCAATCTGTTCTCGTCATTTATCATGTTTTCATAGACGAAGTCCACAAAATCCTTATACACCAATAGTTTCAAGGTCCTTTGACTTTAAGAGTCATATTTTACAAACAATAGTAAACAAAATGATTGACGATTTATGGAAACCTTGTTATGCTAGGAATGTAAGGAATTTGTCGAATAATGACGAAGATAATATTATATTAAGAATAAGAACTTTTTGGGAGGAGAATGAAGATGAAATCTACAGGTATTGTACGTAAAGTTGACGAATTAGGACGCGTGGTGATTCCAATCGAACTTCGTCGTACACTAGGAATCGCTGAAAAAGACGCTTTGGAAATTTATGTTGATGATGAAAAAATTATCCTAAAAAAATATAAACCAAACATGACTTGCCAAGTAACAGGTGAAGTATCAGACGATAACCTTAAACTTGCTAATGGTAAATTAGTTCTTAGCCGTGAAGGTGCAGAGCAAATCATTAACGAAATCCAAAACCAACTTCAATCACAAAAATAAGTTTCATATAAAAAGGTTCTTGCACCGTTTGCAAGAACCTTTCTTTATTGTTCAATATGATAGGCATCGTATATCGTGCGCTTTGGCACACCACGTTCGACTGCTGTACGTTTAATGGCTTCCTTCGACGTCAATCCTTCCTCTATGTAATGGATCACGTGTTCTTTTTCAGATAAGGCCTTCCACCAGGCTTCTTCATTCAGCTCTTCTTCATCCTGGTCATTTCCTTGTACCACAAGACAAAATTCGCCGCGAATTTGTTGTTCCGTAGCCCATGTCAGCACGTACTCTAAATCTCCACGAATAAACTCTTCGAATTTTTTTGTCAGTTCTCGCGTAATCGCTATGTTCCGGTTCCCCCACACTGCCTTCATCACGGTCAGCGTTTCTTTTAACCGATGGGGCGCTTCATAGAAAATAATCGTTTCCTGGCGTTTCTTCAATGCTTCCAGCTGTTTTTTCTTTTCTTTTTTTTGACGATCAAGAAAACCGTAAAAGAAAAATGGCTGTGGCGCGATCCCTGACGCAATGAGCGCCGTTAATGCCGCGTTTGCACCAGGTAGCGGAATGACATAGCCTCCGATGCTTGTAAAGTCTCGAACCACTTCAGCTCCAGGATCAGAAATAGTCGGTAAACCAGCATCGCTCACTAGTGCGATATTTTTCCCTTCTTTTAGCCATTCGATTAACTTGTAACCACTGCTATCTTTGTTATGCTCATGATAACTCGTTAACGGTGTATCAATTTCATATACATGACAAAGCTTTTTCGTTTGTCTCGTATCTTCTGCGGCAATATAGTCTACATCTTTTAACGTTTGTATCGCTCGGAACGTCATATCTTCTAAGTTTCCAATTGGGGTTGGTACGAGATAAAGAATACCCATTTCGGATTGACCATCAAAGCTCTTCTGTGTCTTTTTCATGTGCCGCCTCCTTTTCCATTCGCATTTCTTCTATATAAATGTCTTTCTTTTGACGTGTCCAAGTTTTGAAACGATATTCTTGCTGCATGGCTTCTCTTTTGGTTGAAAAACATTCATGGTAATAAAGCTCAACCGGCCGTCTCGCTCTTGTATATTTTGCTCCCTTTCCACTATTGTGGGTAGTCAGCCTTTTTTGTAAGTCATTTGTATACCCAGCATACAAACTGCCATCTGCACATTTCAATACATAAAAGTAATGATTATGCTTCTCCATATAGTATCGTCCTGATTTCTTCTGTATACTCTTGGTCTTCCCCATAAACAAAGAGGGGCGGCAATATTTTCAAATCTGGCTTTCCATCTTTCATGCCTTCTATTAAGATTGTATTGGCTTCTTTCCCCTGTTTAGGATAAACAAATCGAATTCGCTTTGGCTCAATACGGTATTTCTTCATCATTTCAACAATCTCAAGCAACCGTCCTGGGCGGTGAACCATTGCCAGTTTGCCCCCTTGCTTCAGCAAAGTGGAAGAAACACGAATGACGTCTTCTAATGTACAATGAATTTCATGCCGTGCAATTGCCAAATATTCATTTTCATTGATTTCATCCTTAGAGGGTGTCTTAAAATACGGCGGATTACATGTGATCACATCTACTTTGTGGTTCCCATAGCGTTCTGGCATATCATTCAAATCACCATGTATCAATTCAATCTGATGCTCTAATTGATTATGCTCCACACTTCTTTTCGCCATATCAAACAGACGTTCTTGGATTTCAACACCTGTAATAGAGGCCTTAGATCGAGTTGAAAGCAGCAATGACACGATGCCATTTCCCGTACAAAGATCGATGATTTCTCCCTTTTGGATCGGCACATACGCAAATTTTGCTAATAATACCGCATCCAATGAAAAGGCGAACACGGTTTTACTTTGAATAATTTTCATATCTTCAGCGAGCAAGTAATCTAAACGTTCATCTTCTCTTAACGAAACCATGATGTATCCTTTCTATTCCTGTGAAAAAGGCTCCCGATTCAGCGGAAGCCTTTTCTCACTTTTTATTTAAAAATGACAGACAGAACAAACAGTCTCCCTCTTTACGAATACTCCCATAATGTACATTACAAATATGGAAGCCTTCCTGATATAACCGAGCAAGGTTATCATGACCTTCTCCTATATCAGAATGACTTGACTTCTGGGCAAAATCATTCTCCGCCTCAGACGATTTGTCTCGATCGGATTGATCCAGACGTTCACGCAAGTGCTGATTCTCCATCTGAAGCTGATGATTTTCTTCAATCACTTCACCGATATGATTTTTCAAATCTCCTAGCTGTCGATAAAGAGAACCGATTTGTTCTTCTAAATTGATCACTGTATCAAATAGTTCCTTTTTATCCAAGGTGGCACACCTCGTTACTCAGTTGTTTGTGCAGATACAACGCCTTCTTGTAATAATTCTTCCCAAGTATATTCTACCACTTTTTCTTGCCCGGTTAATTCAACTTGCAAAATTCGTTCTAAAATGTTGAGCCCTACTACCTTTGCAGAGCCATTAGACGTCTGAATCGTTTCACCGATATCCGGTAATTGTTCTTTCGCTGTTTCATACTCATCATTCTCATATTTCAAGCAGCACATCAAACGGCCGCAAAGCCCAGAAATTTTCGTAGGGTTTAACGACAGGTTTTGATCTTTTGCCATTTTTATGGACACCGGTTCAAAATCTCCTAGAAATGTTGAACAGCAAAGCATTCTTCCACAAGGACCTATGCCGCCCAGCATTTTTGCCTCATCTCTTACACCGATTTGGCGAAGTTCAATTCTCGTCTTGAAAATCGATGCGAGATCCTTCACCAGCTCACGAAAATCTACTCTGCCGTCCGCTGTAAAATAGAAGATAACCTTGTTTCGGTCAAATGTAAATTCAACATCGACTAGCTTCATTTCCAGGCCGTGTTCACTTACCTTCTGAAGACATGTATCAAAGGCTGCCATCGCTGCTTCTTTGTTTTCCTCAACGATGAGCCGGTCTCGTTCGTCTGCTACACGAATCACCTTACGTAGAGGAAGGACCACGTCGTGTTCATCTACTTTTTTATTCGCGATGACCACTTGTCCGTACTCAACCCCTCTGACCGTTTCTACAATGACGCAACTATCATTTTCTATATGAAATCCATTAGGATCAAAATAATAGATTTTGCCCGCTTTTTTAAAGCGAACACCAATTACGTTGTACAAGCTTATCCCTCCTGCAACATCAACACCAATTGCTCCATTAGCCCTTGGGCATTCACGTTGGATTGAAGTCTCTTTTTCGCTTCTAATACAGCAAGGATCTGGTTCGTCACCATCTGCTGTGTGGAATGCAGCGCGTGCTGCTCCATTGTCTGGAATAAGTCTTGATAAATGACTTTATCTTCATTTCCTATTTGAATCGACAATACATCACGATATATAAATAAAAGCATATCCAGACCTGTTTCTTGAAGGTCTTTCTCTTTGAAAAAAGGCATCCATTGATCTTGTATATAAAAAAATGCATGTTCTTTTCGCTGGTGTAAGACTTCATACAATTTTATCACTTTCGATCTAGACTCTGCAAACTGATCATTTCGACTTAATTCGAGTGCTTCTGCTAAATTATTAGTTAAATTCGACAAAAGCCTTGCAAGATGCTGAGATACGCCTTCTTGTAAAAGCTGCTGCTCCAAAGATTGTGGCTGCAACGGCTGAAAGCTAAGCATCTGACATCTTGAAATAATCGTATCCAGCATTTTATGCGATTGCTCAGTAATTAAAACCGCCATCGTTTCCCGATTAGGCTCCTCTAGGAACTTTAATAAACTGTTCGCGGCATTGACCGTCATTTTGTCCGCATGAAGAATGATATACATTTTCCGGTGCGATTCTACACCTGCTTTTGTAAATTCCTCCTGCAATGCCTGCACTTGCGCTTTCTTAATCGATTGGCCGTCAGGCTGCACTACATGTAAATCTGGATGGTTTCCAGACTCAATCCTTTTGCAGTTTTGACAAGATTCACATGGTTTCACTCCTGCTTCCAAGCAAAAAAAGCTCTTAGCCAAAAGCATGGCAGCATCTAGCTTTCCTGTCCCTTTTTTCCCTTCAAATAAGTAAGCATGGGCAAGTCGGTCTTTATCAATACTATTAAAAATCAGCCGCATGACGCGCGGCTGCAAATCATTCATGTCATCCCAGCTAATTGCCATGTTATCACTCTCTATGTGTAAAGGTTAATCAATAAACCTTTTATTTCTCCAATACGTTCAAGCAAATCAATAGAGGGTTTCTCTTGATCCATCATATCCTCTGTTAATTCAATAAGCTTTTCATCTAATGCTTTGACTAAAGCGAGTGTTCGCGTGTTGCCATAAAGGTCAAAGCTCCTTGACGTCTCTATATTTAATCCATTATCGACGGTCTCTTTCACAAAGCGCTTCACAAGTCCTTTAAACCTGGCTAAATCCTTTAGGTTTCGTGACTTTGTCAGCTTTTTACCGAACACCTCGATATCACTCAGCATGACCGTCAGTTGTTCTAAGCGCATTTTGCCGCTTTGCGTCTCCATAGAAGCTTTAAAAGAAGCAGATGTCTGGCTTCCTTTAATCGCTTGAAGTTCACGCTTTTCTAAAAGCAGCCGCATATCTTGATTAATTTTCACAGCAACCCATCCTTAAAATTGATGAAATTGTTCAACTGGCAGAATAAAGACAGTAGCTCCACCAACTTCAACCTCAACAGGGTATGGTACGTATGAATCTGCATTTCCACCCATTGGTGATACAGGCGCGATCATTTGATCACGTTTACGGCAATTTTCCTTTATAAGCTGTAATGCCTTATCCACTCGGACATCATCACAACCAATGATAAAAGTCGTATTTCCAGACTTTAAAAACCCACCAGTTGAAGCTAATTTTGTCACGCCGAAATGATGTTCAGTCAATATTTTCAACAATTTGCTGCTATCTTGGTCCTGTACAACGGCAACAATTAATTTCATTTGATTGGCCTCCTTCGTTTTAGGCACAGGTGACATGCCGATGTCTTCCTCTATATTATAACAACGATTGGGAATCAGGTCATATTTGATTTTTCTTTAATGTGTCCTGAATCAACTGAAGCACTTCTTCATAGACATCCTGCATCGGCTGAGACGCATCCACTACACGGAATCGTTCTGGTGATTGCGCAATTAGTAATTCATAGCCTTCTCTGACCAGCTGGTGGAAATTCAGGGTCTCCATATCTAATCGATTTTTTTCTCTTCCTTGATTGGCGTCGATTCGCTTTAGACCTTCCTCTGGTGTAATGGAAAAGTAAATAGTCATTTGCGGCATTGTACCATTAATGGCAAAATCGTTAATTGATTTGACTTCTTCAATCCCAAGCCCTCTCGCATAGCCTTGATAAGCAAGGGAGCTATCGACAAAACGATCACATAAGACCGTGTCCCCGCGTTGCAATGCAGGTTCTACTTTCTCAGCCAAATGCTGTCTTCTTGCTGCTGCATACAGCAATGCCTCTGTTTTTGCGTCCATTTTTGTATTTTTTTCGTTTAAAATGACTTCACGAATCTGCTCTGCAATTTCGATGCCTCCTGGCTCTCGTGTCGCCATCACTGCATATCCTTGGCGCTTCATTTCTTCGTACACTTTTCGTATCACTGTCGTTTTTCCAGCACCCTCTGGCCCTTCAAACGTAATAAACATACCACTCATAGTGTCTCCTCTTCTATATAAACATATAATTTTCTCTGGTGAATCACCTGACTTGCTTGAACATGAACGTGATGTCCAAGCAAACGGCTTAACTTCGAAATTTGATCCGCTTCAATACGCTCTCCCTTAATCATCAAAGGAATGCCAGGCGGATAGGGAATAACCGATTCTGCACTGATCAGGCCTGCTGCTTTTTCGAATGGGACGGCTTCTATGTCTTGTCTTTGCTGATCGACCTCTATGAATCGCGTCGCCTTTTGAAGATGCTCTTTTTTTTCATGCAATACATCACTTTGCTGAAGCGCCTGCTCTATGGCTGAAAAAGGGACGTCCTTCGTCTGTCCCAGACCAAAAACGAGTAAGACTTGATGTTCATCCGCAAGTTCTGGGTGAACATCAACCGATTCAAGCACCTTTTTTAGTTCATAGCCTGTCAGCCCTTTTGTTGAACGAATGACGCATTTTAATGGATCCGTAGATAACGAGTCAGACTCGACCACTTCGAGATTGGACATCCTGTTGAACTGTTCTTTCAGCTTTGCCAGCCCTGTCATGATTCCGTCCAATTTCCCTTTTCCCTTGATCTCTTCAACATAAGCTCTCGCCACATCTAACGTAGCCACAATTGGATAAGAAGGTGAACTGCTTTGAAGCATCGTTAACAATGTCTTCATACGCTTCGCATCTATTCGGTCCCCTTGGAGATGGAGATAAGAACCCATCGTCATCGCTGGAAGGGTTTTATGTGCTGATTGTACCACCACGTCTGCTCCGTAGGAAAGGGCAGATGGAGGAAAGGCGCCGCCTAATACAAAATGCGCACCATGTGCCTCATCAACCAAAACAATCATGCCCGCTTCATGACACATGTGAATCAGCTTTGATAAATTAGCTGCATGTCCATAGTAGTTCGGATACGTCAAAACGATTGCTCGGCAGTTCGGGTGTTTCGCGATAGCTTTTTTGACTGTTTCATCAGTAACATGGGTTGGGACGTGCAAGCATGAATCGATCTCAGTGTCTAACATAATAGGCGTTGCTCCTGCCAGCTCAATCGCATGGAAAACAGACTTATGACAATTTCGCTGAACAAAAATCTCATCTTCAGTCCGACATGCAGCCATCACCATCGCTAGATTTCCAACTGTTGTGCCATTCACAAGGAAAAAGCTTTGCTTTGCCCCATATAGCTTTGCCAATAAATCCTCTGCCTCTTGAATCACACCAGTCGGGTGGTGGAGATCATCTAGACCTTCAAGCTCCGTCACATCCAGCTGAAGAATTGATGCATAGTAAGACCGTGCCTCATCAAAAAAGACATCTCCATTGTGATGTCCTGGAACGTGAAAAGAATAAGGCTTCTTTTCCGCATGTTGTGATAATGCTGTATATAAAGGTGTTTTCAAACAAATCGACCCTTTTCACTTAAACGATATCTTATTTCTATTATAACGTTCAAACAAGTGAACCGATAGATGGTTTCTCATTCCTTTATTGGTTGATGATTCGCCAGCTTCTGCTCCGCCTCGTACATGTTGCTTTTTAATTGAGCTCTCTCTTGGCTCCCATGTTCTTTCACCTGTAACGTTTCCTGTAATGTTTCGGCTAATTGGCGTTGAGCCTTTTTCAACGTATCTATAGGCGTTAATGATGCGTCTTCAAGAAGCTGTCCCTGCTGCTTTGATACCTTTTCATACGTTTGTTGGATTCGCTGCTCAAGGGCTGAATTGGCTCGCTGCTGAATATGAGTTAATGCAATTGACATTTGGTTGATCCATAGAGGAATAGATGCGGAGACGGTTGATTGGATATGATTGGCTAAGGTATGATTTGTATACTGAATCATCCGAATTTGGGCATTACATTGCAGTGCAATTTGCCGGCTTAACAGCAAGTCATACTTCCGTTCTTTCAATCTCTCCATATATTCTTCCTCATTTACTTCCTGACTCATCAATTGCTCCTCTAATGTCCGATCATTAGAATGTTTCGCTTCTGATAGGACCTGCTGCTCTAACTGTGTCAATTTCGCTTCAACTGCTGCAACCTGTAGTGTCATCTCTTGGAAATATGATTGATTTTCTTCAAATAAACGCTCTAATAACTTATGGTCGGAGATTAATACGCCTCTTGCGTAACGGAGCCTTGCTGATAATCTCTCTATTTGAGCTTCTGCTTGTTTAAAACGAGAAATGATCTCCTGAGTAGAACGCTTCCCCCGATGAAACAACCTCAAAAAAGGGCCCTGCTTCTTTGGCAGTAAATCCTCTGGCTCCACTAAATGTAGTTGCTGCAAAAAGGCTTCAAGCACATCTCCTATTTGATCGATATCTTTTTTCTCAACATATTTCATCATGTGTTGTGATTGTTCCAATAATCGTTCCTGCACACGTGTACCATAGAAAAGCAGCTTTTGCGGATTGTCAGGGATCTTTTCAGCCCGCTCTATAGCCTCTTGTTTTTCCTTATCAGATAAGGTATCAAACACCCGAAACTGAAGATCTATAGTAGATGCTGATGGTGGTGTGACTTGATCTTCTGGTTTCATCGAGTCTGACTCCTTTCATCTATTTTTTGATCATTTTATCGGCCACTTCAAGTTCAATGTGAAGGGCTTCTATGTCTCTTCCTAAAACTTGCTGCAAATCATTCGTCAATTGCTTTTGCAGCTCTGTCAGTGTAACTCGAGTTTGGCTCAGTGTCATTTCAAGCTCATGACTGCGATTAGGCTGATTATACAGTAATGCATATTTTTCGATTAGTTCAACGACAGAATCCAAACTTTCGAAATAAAATCGCTGTGCATCATAAAATCGGTTCGGTTCCTTTTTTGTAATCGTATAGATTCGTCGTGCAAGCCGAAGGATTTCATAATTATGTTTGATCGTCTGCATGTTTTTCACAGCAAATAAAGCTTTCTTCAAACGAACCAGCTTTTGCCCTGCTTCTTTGAAGTGCTGTTTAATATATACATAATCACTACGAGACAATCCGTGTTTCTTTAAAAACAACTGGAAAGCAACCCATCTGCTTCCTGCAAACATCGCACCCCACCCAATCATCGCATACAGTATCGATAATCCAACATGATGGTGGAAAACCCCAATACTGACGGTTAAAATCACAATCGAGAAAAGAGTAGAGAAGATGGCCCATATAAATGTGAAAAAGATTGATTTCATGTTCATCGACTCCTATGAATAATCAGGCTCTCTGTTTATCTTATTATTTATTACGGGTGTTGTCCAAACTAAGTTCCAAAAAACAGGTCCAATCCTCGATAGCTCATAAAAAAAGACCATCTAGTGGTCTATGAATACAAAGGCGGCGTATGAAGATTTTTAAGCTTTCTTACATAATCGGCATAGCTAGGATCCGAGGTCGATGTAGAAATTAACTTTCGCTCACAGTCTCGGCACAAAAACTGATGATATAAATATATTCCCTTTGTCTTTTTCTCTTCACAAATCAAACAAATCGCTTCTCGCTCTTTTTTGCTCATTGTGACACCTCCACTCATAGCTTCAGTATGCCCTAGCGCTTTCAATTGTATACAAAATTAAGAATGTTTTAGATGGTAGTTTAGTATATGTATACATCCCAGATCGAGTGTTTGTTCCTTTTCTTAAAAAAACAAAAAAGACCAGTTCCGTCTGGAACTGATCCTTAGAAAAGCTTGGCGGCGTCCTACTCTCACAGGGGGAAACCCCCAACTACCATCGGCGCTGAAGAGCTTAACTTCCGTGTTCGGTATGGGAACGGGTGTGACCTCTTCGCTATCGCCACCAAACCTGATGGAGAGAATGTTCTCTCAAAACTAGATAACAACGTTCATGCTTCACATTAGAATATAGGTTAAGTCCTCGATCTATTAGTATCTGTCAGCTCCACGTGTCACCACGCTTCCACCTCAGACCTATCAACCTGATCATCTTTCAGGGATCTTACTTCCTTGCGGAATGGGAAATCTCATCTTGAGGGGGGCTTCATGCTTAGATGCTTTCAGCACTTATCCCGTCCGCACATAGCTACCCAGCGATGCCCTTGGCAGAACAACTGGTACACCAGCGGTGCGTCCATCCCGGTCCTCTCGTACTAAGGACAGCTCCTCTCAAATTTCCTGCGCCCGCGACGGATAGGGACCGAACTGTCTCACGACGTTCTGAACCCAGCTCGCGTACCGCTTTAATGGGCGAACAGCCCAACCCTTGGGACCGACTACAGCCCCAGGATGCGATGAGCCGACATCGAGGTGCCAAACCTCCCCGTCGATGTGGACTCTTGGGGGAGATAAGCCTGTTATCCCCGGGGTAGCTTTTATCCGTTGAGCGATGGCCCTTCCATGCGGAACCACCGGATCACTAAGCCCGACTTTCGTCCCTGCTCGACTTGTAGGTCTCGCAGTCAAGCTCCCTTGTGCCTTTACACTCTGCGAATGATTTCCAACCATTCTGAGGGAACCTTTGGGCGCCTCCGTTACATTTTAGGAGGCGACCGCCCCAGTCAAACTGCCCACCTGACACTGTCTCCCTGCCCGATAAGGGCAGCGGGTTAGAAGGTCAATACAGCCAGGGTAGTATCCCACCGATGCCTCCACCGAAGCTAGCGCTCCGGTTTCCAAGGCTCCTACCTATCCTGTACAAGCTGTACCAACATTCAATATCAGGCTGCAGTAAAGCTCCACGGGGTCTTTCCGTCCTGTCGCGGGTAACCTGCATCTTCACAGGTACTATAATTTCACCGAGTCTCTCGTTGAGACAGTGCCCAGATCGTTGCGCCTTTCGTGCGGGTCGGAACTTACCCGACAAGGAATTTCGCTACCTTAGGACCGTTATAGTTACGGCCGCCGTTTACTGGGGCTTCAATTCGCACCTTCGCTTACGCTAAGCGCTCCTCTTAACCTTCCAGCACCGGGCAGGCGTCAGCCCCTATACTTCGCCTTACGGCTTCGCAGAGACCTGTGTTTTTGCTAAACAGTCGCCTGGGCCTATTCACTGCGGCTTCTCGGGGCTTTAACACCCTAAGAAGCACCCCTTCTCCCGAAGTTACGGGGTCATTTTGCCGAGTTCCTTAACGAGAGTTCTCTCGATCACCTTAGGATTCTCTCCTCGCCTACCTGTGTCGGTTTGCGGTACGGGCACCTCTCACCTCGCTAGAGGCTTTTCTTGGCAGTGTGGAATCAGGAACTTCGCTACTAAATTTCGCTCGCCATCACAGCTCAGCCTTTACGGGAAACGGATTTGCCTATTTCCCAGCCTAACTGCTTGGACGCGGATATCCAATACCGCGCTTACCCTATCCTCCTGCGTCCCCCCATTGCTCAAATGGTGAGGAGGTGGTACAGGAATATCAACCTGTTGTCCATCGCCTACGCCTTTCGGCCTCGGCTTAGGTCCCGACTAACCCTGAGCGGACGAGCCTTCCTCAGGAAACCTTAGGCATTCGGTGGACGGGATTCTCACCCGTCTTTCGCTACTCATACCGGCATTCTCACTTCTAAGCGCTCCACCAGTCCTTCCGGTCTGGCTTCACAGCCCTTAGAACGCTCTCCTACCACTGTTCGTAAGAACAGTCCGCAGCTTCGGTGATACGTTTAGCCCCGGTACATTTTCGGCGCAGAGTCACTCGACCAGTGAGCTATTACGCACTCTTTAAATGGTGGCTGCTTCTAAGCCAACATCCTGGTTGTCTAAGCAACTCCACATCCTTTTCCACTTAACGTATACTTTGGGACCTTAGCTGGCGGTCTGGGCTGTTTCCCTTTCGACTACGGATCTTATCACTCGCAGTCTGACTCCCAAGGATAAGTCATCGGCATTCGGAGTTTGACTGAATTCGGTAACCCGGTAGGGGCCCCTAGTCCAATCAGTGCTCTACCTCCGAGACTCTTACCTTGAGGCTAGCCCTAAAGCTATTTCGGAGAGAACCAGCTATCTCCAGGTTCGATTGGCATTTCACCCCTACCCACACCTCATCCCCGCACTTTTCAACGTGCGTGGGTTCGGGCCTCCATTCAGTGTTACCTGAACTTCACCCTGGACATGGGTAGATCACCTGGTTTCGGGTCTACGACCACGTACTCATGCGCCCTATTCAGACTCGCTTTCGCTGCGGCTCCGCATCTTCTGCTTAACCTTGCACGGGATCGTAACTCGCCGGTTCATTCTACAAAAGGCACGCCATCACCCGTTAACGGGCTCTGACTACTTGTAGGCACACGGTTTCAGGATCTATTTCACTCCCCTTCCGGGGTGCTTTTCACCTTTCCCTCACGGTACTGGTTCACTATCGGTCACTAGGGAGTATTTAGCCTTGGGAGATGGTCCTCCCGGATTCCGACGGAATTTCACGTGTTCCGCCGTACTCAGGATCCACTCTGGAGGGAATGACATTTCAGTTACAGGGCTGTTACCTTCTCTGGCGGGCCTTTCCAGACCTCTTCGCTTATATCATTCCTTTGTAACTCCGTATAGAGTGTCCTACAACCCCAAGAGGCAAGCCTCTTGGTTTGGGCTGTTCCCGTTTCGCTCGCCGCTACTTAGGGAATCGCATTTGCTTTCTCTTCCTCCGGGTACTTAGATGTTTCAGTTCCCCGGGTATGCCTTCTCATACTCTATGTATTCAAGTATGGATACTACTCCATTACGAGCAGTGGGTTTCCCCATTCGGAAATCTCCGGATCAAAGCTTGCTTACAGCTCCCCGAAGCATATCGGTGTTCGTCCCGTCCTTCATCGGCTCCTAGTGCCAAGGCATCCACCGTGCGCCCTTTCTAACTTAACCATTTCTTACTTTAGAAAGAATCACTATGTGTGATGAACTTTGCATTGCATTCAATGTGAATGTATTACTTATTGTTATCTAGTTTTCAAAGAACACGTTGGTGGAGCCTAGCGGGATCGAACCGCTGACCTCCTGCGTGCAAGGCAGGCGCTCTCCCAGCTGAGCTAAGGCCCCGATTTATAGAAGATGGTGGGCCTGAGTGGACTCGAACCACCGACCTCACGCTTATCAGGCGTGCGCTCTAACCAGCTGAGCTACAGGCCCATCTTTCATATCGAAGATATGATGTTGTAGGATCTTTTCCAAGTTCCTTCAAAACTAAACAAGACGAAAACGCACGCTGCTCCATATATCCTTAGAAAGGAGGTGATCCAGCCGCACCTTCCGATACGGCTACCTTGTTACGACTTCACCCCAATCATCTGCCCCACCTTCGGCGGCTGGCTCCATAAAGGTTACCTCACCGACTTCGGGTGTTGCAAACTCTCGTGGTGTGACGGGCGGTGTGTACAAGGCCCGGGAACGTATTCACCGCGGCATGCTGATCCGCGATTACTAGCGATTCCAGCTTCACGCAGTCGAGTTGCAGACTGCGATCCGAACTGAGAACAGATTTATGGGATTCGCTAAACCTTGCGGTCTCGCAGCCCTTTGTTCTGTCCATTGTAGCACGTGTGTAGCCCAGGTCATAAGGGGCATGATGATTTGACGTCATCCCCACCTTCCTCCGGTTTGTCACCGGCAGTCACCTTAGAGTGCCCAACTAAATGCTGGCAACTAAGATCAAGGGTTGCGCTCGTTGCGGGACTTAACCCAACATCTCACGACACGAGCTGACGACAACCATGCACCACCTGTCACTCTGTCCCCGAAGGGAAAGCCCTATCTCTAGGGTTGTCAGAGGATGTCAAGACCTGGTAAGGTTCTTCGCGTTGCTTCGAATTAAACCACATGCTCCACCGCTTGTGCGGGCCCCCGTCAATTCCTTTGAGTTTCAGTCTTGCGACCGTACTCCCCAGGCGGAGTGCTTAATGCGTTAGCTGCAGCACTAAGGGGCGGAAACCCCCTAACACTTAGCACTCATCGTTTACGGCGTGGACTACCAGGGTATCTAATCCTGTTCGCTCCCCACGCTTTCGCTCCTCAGCGTCAGTTACAGACCAGAGAGTCGCCTTCGCCACTGGTGTTCCTCCACATCTCTACGCATTTCACCGCTACACGTGGAATTCCACTCTCCTCTTCTGCACTCAAGTTTCCCAGTTTCCAATGACCCTCCCCGGTTGAGCCGGGGGCTTTCACATCAGACTTAAGAAACCGCCTGCGAGCCCTTTACGCCCAATAATTCCGGACAACGCTTGCCACCTACGTATTACCGCGGCTGCTGGCACGTAGTTAGCCGTGGCTTTCTGGTTAGGTACCGTCAAGGTGCGAGCAGTTACTCTCGCACTTGTTCTTCCCTAACAACAGAGCTTTACGATCCGAAAACCTTCATCACTCACGCGGCGTTGCTCCGTCAGACTTTCGTCCATTGCGGAAGATTCCCTACTGCTGCCTCCCGTAGGAGTCTGGGCCGTGTCTCAGTCCCAGTGTGGCCGATCACCCTCTCAGGTCGGCTACGCATCGTTGCCTTGGTGAGCCATTACCCCACCAACTAGCTAATGCGCCGCGGGTCCATCTGTAAGTGACAGCCGAAACCGTCTTTCACCCTTGAACCATGCGGTTCAAGGAACTATCCGGTATTAGCTCCGGTTTCCCGGAGTTATCCCAGTCTTACAGGCAGGTTACCCACGTGTTACTCACCCGTCCGCCGCTAACATCCGGGAGCAAGCTCCCTTCTGTCCGCTCGACTTGCATGTATTAGGCACGCCGCCAGCGTTCGTCCTGAGCCAGGATCAAACTCTCCGAAAAAGAACAAAACCGAAGTTTCGTTTTTCGTCAGTTTGACTGACTACCTATGATGTATCATAGGATTTTTTTATAAAAACTCGAATTAACAGGTACGTTTTGTCTTGTTTAGTTTTCAAAGAACTTGTTTACCGCTTCAGAAGCGACTAGAACATCTTATCACATCCAAGTTGTTAGTGTCAACAACTTTTTTGTTGTTATGTTTTTTCGTTTCTTCGTCATCAGCGACGTATATTAATTTACCACCATACAGAATCAAAGTCAATATTATTTTTCATTAAATAATAAACTTTTCTATTACGACTAAAGCCGCTACGCCTGGAATGCCCAATAAACCACTAATTCCACTCGTTACAGGGTTAATGGAGACATGAAGCCCTAAACTCTCACCGAACAAATTCAGGCAAAATAAAAAAAGAGCGCCTGCCACAAACTTAACTCCGATAAGTCCTAACCATTTGAATGGATTCGCTTGAACACCTGACATAAACAACAATAATACAGCAAGCAAAATTGAACCAATCACAATAACAGGTTCCATAATCCTCTCATCTCCTCTTCATATGAATAGTACAAGCATATGAGAGGACTATGTAAAATAGACCTGCTACCTCCAGTTGTTTAAACGTATATTCCTCTTTTTCGCTTCTCTCAGATAGAAAAAGTACTTCGCTTGAGCAAGCTTTAATTCGAATAGAATGTCCGGTGAAGGCTCAACGCTATTTGCGACAAGCTTTTTTTGTCTGTTCCATTCTTCCTTTTGCTTAAAAAGCTGTTGAATTAGTTTCTCATCGAATTCTTTTCGAATTGATTTTCTGCGAAGAAAACCCATGTACCGTACTTCTCCTTCCTACATCTCACGTCTGCCTTCTAGAGCCTTAGAAAGTGTGACTTCATCTGCATACTCTAAATCTCCACCTACTGGGAGTCCGTGAGCAATACGAGAGAGTTTAATTCCTGATGGTTTCAACAATCTGGAGATATACATGGCTGTAGCTTCTCCTTCAATGTTTGGGTTGGTTGCAAGAATCACCTCTGTCACTTGATCGTCTTGCAATCTTTTTAATAAATCAGGAATTTTAATATCCTCCGGTCCAATTCCGTCCATTGGCGAAATGGCACCATGAAGCACATGATATAAGCCGTTATATTCTTTCATCTTTTCCATTGCAATCACATCTTTTGGATCTTGTACTACACAGATAACAGATTGATCTCTTCTTGTATCTTCACAAATATAGCAGGGATCCTGATCAGTGATATGGCCGCAAACCGAACAATAAGTTAAATTACGCTTTGCATTTACAAGCGCCTTCGCAAAGTCTAGTACGACATCTTCCTGCATACTAAGAACAAAAAAAGCCAGACGGACCGCAGTTTTCGGTCCGATTCCTGGCAATTTCATAAAGCTATCAATCAGCTTTGATATTGGTTCAGGATATTGCATCTTTAGTTATTCCCCCTAGAATAAACCTGGCATGTTCATTCCTTTTGTGAATTGACCCATTGTTTCATTTGTTAGCTCATCGACTTTTTTCAATGCATCATTTGTCGCTGCAAGTACAAGGTCTTGAAGCATATCGATGTCTTCAGGATCGACAACTTCTTCATTAATTGCTACATCAACGACTTCTTTTTGTCCATTTACTTTGACAGTGACCATACCGCCACCTGCTGTACCTTCAAGAACCTTTTCCGCAAGCTCTTCTTGAGCCTTAGCCATATCCTTTTGCATTTTTTGCATTTGTTTCATCATTTTTTGCATATTTCCCATTCCACCGCGCATATGAACACCACTCTCTTTCTTTTAGTTAATCTTTAATTTCAATCAAATCAGTTCCTACTAACTTCTTTGCTTCCGCAATCAATGGATCCTCTTCAGCAGAAGTTGCCTGACCATCTGCCTGTTCATCCGGCTGATGATCCTTTAAAAATTCTTCTCTTATTTTACCCCATTGAGCGTCAGGAACGCCAACTAATTCCACTCTTTTTCCTAGCATAGACTCTAGCAGGTGCTCGAGGTTGGTTCGAACACCACTTTTATCTTCAGCCACCATCTTACAATGTATTTCGAACTTGAATTTTAAAACAAAGGCGTGAGATGCAGCTGCAACTGGTTCACTATCCGTTAATAGCGCAGCGTGAGACACCTTATTTTGCTGTTTCAACTGGGCAAGGAGCTCTCCCCATTTGCCTTTTAATTTTTCTAACTCCGGCCGCTTCGCTTCTTTTAGAATCTCGTGAATTCGGCCAACAGGTGCACGATAGCCATTTTTGTTGCTTGTTTGTGGTCGAGGTGCTTCCTTTTTTTCTTGAGGACTATGAGACTGAGACATCGGTACACCCTCAGCTCTCAGCCTAGATAGCTCCTGTTCAAGCCTGTCTATTTTATGCGTTAAAGCTGTTAAATCAGAGTGAGCATGAGATTGTGTCATTCCGGCCGTTGACTGACAAAGCTTAACAACAGCTACTTCAAAGAAAATCCTTGGATGATTCGTCCATTTCATTTCTTGGTGGCTTTTATTAAGCACTTCAATCGTCTCATACAGAAACTGAGGCGTCACACGATCAGAGAGCGCCACGAACTTTTCATCGACTTTTACCTTTTCAAGTACTCCTTCAAGATCTGGTGCCGTTTTATAAAGCAACATATCTCTAAAGTAAAAGATCATGTCCTCTATTAATTTAGCCGCATCTTTCCCCTGCTGGAGCAATTCATTTAATGTATCTAACGCTACAGCAATATTTTGATCAAAAATAGCTTCGGCAAGCTGACTAATGAAATGCTGAGATACAGCACCTGTAATGAGCAGCGCATCATCAATTGTCAGTTGTTCACCACTAAATGAGATCGCTTGATCCAACAGGCTTAGTGCATCACGCATACCGCCATCTGCTGCACTAGCAATAATCTCGAGCGAGCCCTCTTGTACATTTAGACTTTCTGCATCTACAATTTTCTCCATTCTTCCAACAATATCTTTTGTCGTGATCCGTTTAAAATCAAATCGCTGACACCGGGATATGATGGTAAGAGGAATCTTATGAGGCTCTGTGGTAGCCAAAATAAAGATACAATGAGCAGGCGGTTCCTCTAGCGTTTTAAGGAGTGCATTAAATGCCCCGATAGAGAGCATATGTACTTCATCTATAATATAAACCTTATATGTAACCGCCGAAGGAGCAAATTTAACTTTATCACGTATATCTCGGATTTCATCTACCCCGTTATTCGAGGCAGCATCTATTTCAATCACGTCTGAAATAGAACCGTTTGTAATCCCTTTACAGACATCACATTCATTACACGGTTCACTAACAGGTGACTTTTCACAGTTCACTGCCTTTGCAAAGATCTTAGCAGCACTTGTTTTACCTGTTCCTCTAGGACCTGAAAATAAGTAAGCATGAGAAAACTTTTTCTGCAAAAGGGCATTTTGCAACGTTTTTGTGATGTGTTCTTGTCCAACAACATCCTCAAAAACTTGAGGCCTGAACACTCGGTATAAAGCTTGATAACTCACAAATACGCCCTCCTCCATTTATCATCATCTTCATTATACATGATGCAACGATCAATTCAAAAGTACACCTTTATTTTCTAATAAGCGAAAATGGCGTTTTCATATGAAGATTTTTTACTTTTCATGAATCAAAAACAAATTTTCTAGCTTTGCAAAATGACCTGCCAGCCCAAACAGAACAACAGTTCCTGTTATAAGTCATTTTAAAAGCAAATCACCTCAAAAAGGCTTTTTAATCATTTGTATCAACCTAGCAACTGAGCTATTCTTTGAACAACAACAAAAAACTCACCTAGATAAACTAGATGAGTTACATTTAATATTGATTTACCGTGCACCTTCTGTCGATTCGCTACCCCAAGCGTTACTTAAACAGTTAGCTCGGCCCAGGCAACCCTGCGGCACATGAGAGGTTTCACTTAATGCTGCTTCCTTCCGGACCTGACATGGTTCATGAATTCCCATTGCGCAGGACCCAGACGTCAACACCACTTATTTAAGGCAGACCTTGAAGTAAACGAACCTTGAGAAGGGATTCGGCCTCGCTAGAGCGGATTGCGAGTACAGGGCACCGCTACCTCCCCGCTTAGCACGGCAAAATGAATATTAAATTGTTAGTGACGCAGAAATAAGTATACCTTCTTACAGTTGAAATTGCAAACGACATCCATTCATTTACTTTTCGCTTGTTTCTTCCGCTGACGGAGATCTCGGAAGAACTGACTTAACAGCTCACCGCACTCATTTTCAAGTACACCACCAATGACTTCAGACTGATGATTGAACCGTTCATCATCCAGTAAATTCATTAAAGTACCTGCACATCCACCTTTAGGGTCATATGCACCAAATACGACCTTTTTCACTCTGGAAAGCACAATAGCACCCGCACACATTGGGCATGGTTCAAGCGTAACATAAAGTACAGCTTCTTCTAAACGCCAGCTTCCAGTCACTTTACACGCTTCATCAATGGCAAGTAATTCTGCATGTGCAATTGAACGCTGCTCACTTTCCCTTAAATTATAAGCGCGGCTCACAATTTGGTCATCTACAACGATGACAGCACCGATCGGCACTTCTCCTATTTGTTCTGCTTTTAAGGCTTCAAAAATGGCTTCTTGCATAAACTGTTCATCTTTCGTCATAGCACAGCTCTCTTTTCATGTTTTTTAAATGGATATTGAGGTTAACATATTACCACAATCTTTTGAAGGGGGTCTTATTTTGCCAAATCACCAAAAGGCACTGCTTATTATCGACATGATCAATAATTTTGATTTTGAAATGGGACATGTGCTCGCTGAAAAAACAGAGCAAATGACCAATAAAATTTTAGCCCTTAAACAACACGCTTTCAAGGAAAATTGGCCAATCATCTACATCAACGACCACTACGGACTCTGGAAGGCTGACATTCAAGCTGTCATACAAACATGTAAAAACGAAAGAAGCGCCCCTATTTTAGAGCAAATGGCACCATCTAACGATGATTATTTCTTAATTAAACCTAAGCATTCTGCCTTCTATGGAACAGCACTAGAGACACTTCTAAATGAACTAGGTGTTCATGATCTTATTTTAACTGGAATTGCAGGAAACATCTGTGTTCTTTTCACTGCAAATGACGCATACATGCGAGAATACAATCTGATTGTACCTAAAGATTGTATTGCTTCAAACAATGATAGAGATAACGAGTACGCTTTAACGATGATGGAGAACGTTCTTCTTGCTAAAATCACAACTGCTAAAGAGATCACGAATGAAAATCAAACATGATTTATCCATAACCCTCATAAATTGTTAGCAATAACAAAGGGGGCGTTGACTATTCAAATTTATGTTGTCAAAAGAGGAGATACTTTAAGTGAGATTGCCATGCGTTTTAAAACAACAGTCAATGAAATCATCCGCACCAACGACATCGAAACACCAAATCAACTCGTCATCGGACAAACAATTGTCATTCCAATTAGAGGTCAATTTTATGAAGTCAAACAAAATGACACACTTTATCAAATTGGGAGGCAATTTCAAATTTCAGTGGAAGAATTGGCACGTGTGAATAGGATTCGGCCTGAAGCAATACTTCCTATTCGATTCTTGCTCTATATTCCACAAAGACCGAAAAGAAACATAAATTCCAATGCTTATATTGAACCACGTGGAAATCAAGTCAGTGAAAACTTAAAGCAAGCAGCTAGAGAAGCCTCTCCATACTTAACCCATTTAGGCGCCTTTAGTTTTCAAGCACAAAGAGTCGGGACACTGCGAGAACCACCGTTAGACCAACTACCTCAGATTGCCGCTCAAAGCAGAACCATATTATCCATGGTGGTCACAAACCTAGAGAATGAAAAATTCAGTGATGAACTTGGACGAATCCTTTTAACAAACCAATCTGTCAAAACCACATTTTTAAATGAAATCGTTCGCGTTGCTCAAAAGTATCAATTAAAAGAAATCCATTTTGATTTTGAATATTTACGCCCTGCTGATAAAGATGCTTATATTCAATTCTTAAGAGAGGCAACAACCCGTTTCCACCAAGAAGGATGGACAATTTCCGTTGCGCTTGCTCCTAAAACAAGTAGTGAACAAAAAGGAAAATGGTATGAAGCTCATGACTATGAAGCCATCGGTAAGATCGTTGATCATGTTGTGTTGATGACCTACGAATGGGGATACAGCGGAGGTCCTGCACAAGCCGTCTCTCCAATTGGTCCTGTCCGCCAAGTCATTGAATATGCACTGACTGTCATGCCGGCCAACAAAATTGTAATGGGGCAGAATTTATACGGCTATGATTGGACGCTTCCTTACGTACAGGGCGGCCCCATTGCCAAAGCCGTCAGTCCTCAACAAGCGATCGCAATTGCTAGAGAGAATGATGTACCCATTCTCTACGATGAAACAGCACAAGCTCCCTATTTTCGTTATACAGATGCTAATAATAAAGAGCATGAGGTATGGTTCGAAGACGCAAGGTCGATTCAAGCCAAATTTAATCTCATCAAAGAGTTAAACTTGAACGGAATTGCTTACTGGAAACTAGGTCTATCCTTCCCACAAAATTGGCTCTTATTATCAGATCAATTTAATATTGAAAAAAGAACGACATCGTAATCCATTCGCTCTATCTCTTAGAAGGGGTATGGTACAATATACATTGGTTTGACAACTTTATAGATAGAGGAGAACGCCTATGTATCCTGCCCCTTTTATTGCAGTGGAAGGCCCAATTGGAGCCGGAAAAACAACTTTGGCTACAATGCTTGCGAAGGAATTTCAATTTCCTTTAGTAAAAGAGATTGTAGAAGAAAATCCATTCTTAGATAAATTTTATGAAGATATGGAACAATGGAGCTTTCAGCTTGAGATGTTCTTTTTATGCAATCGGTTCAAACAGTTAGAATCAATTGAAGAAAACTATGTGAAAAAACAACAACCGATTGTTACAGATTATCATGTCTATAAAAATATGATATTTGCAGAAAGAACATTATCAAAAAAGCACATGGATAAATACAGAAAGATCTATCACTTGCTAACAGATGATCTTCCTAAACCCAATGCCATGATCTATATAAAAGCCAGCCTTCCCACCTTACTTAATAGAATACAGATGAGAGGACGCTCTTTTGAAGAAGACATCGACCCAGCTTATTTAAAAACCTTAATTGAAGATTATGAGCTGGCCATTGAACATTTAAAACAGACTGACCCAGGGCTTCCTATCATTACAATTGAAGGAGATCATACAGACTTCGTTTCCTCACAGCAAGATTACCAGCAAATTGTACAGAACATAAAGGAGCAAGTGCTATGAACAATATCGAAATACCAAAGGACGCAGTCATAACAATCGCCGGGACTGTCGGCGTGGGAAAATCAACCATGACGAAAATAATAGCGGACAAGCTAGGATTTCAAACCTCTCTTGAAAAAGTAGATGACAACCCATACTTAGAGCCTTTCTATTCAGATTTTCAAAGATGGAGCTTTCATTTACAGGTCTATTTCCTGGCTGAGCGTTTTAAGGAGCAAAAGCGAATTTTTGAATCTGGTGGAGGATATGTGCAAGATCGTTCGATCTATGAGGACACTGGCATTTTCGCTAAAATGCATGCGGACAAAGGCACGATGTCCGAGGTAGATTATGAAACGTATACGAGTCTATTTGAGGCGATGGTGATGACACCTTACTTCCCTCACCCTGACGTCCTTATTTATTTACATGGGGATTTAGATCATATTTTACATCGTATTGAAGAGCGCGGAAGAGAGATGGAAACTCAAACAGATCGAGCATATTGGGAAGAAATGTACGCTCGATATACTGAATGGATCGAACAATTTGATTTATGCCCAGTAATTAAAATTAATATTGAAGATTATGACTTACTTCATGATGAAAGCTCACTTGATCCCATTCTTCACGAAATTGCTTCTGTTATTCACAAAAATCGTTCTAAAACAAAATAAAAATAACCGCTGCATTTCGAATGCAGCGGTTTGACAATTTCCAATTTTTATGCTTGCGTTTCAATTCAACTAAGGTAAAATCAATATGGCGGAGGAAGAGGGATTCGAACCCCCGCGGGCTTTGACACCCCTGTCGGTTTTCAAGACCGATCCCTTCAGCCGGACTTGGGTATTCCTCCGTATCGACAAGAATTAATATATCATATCATTTCATTTGAAGTCAACATCTTTTCACAAAAAAATTTAAACATGTGTTTTGTTATGATGATCTACCTATAAAAAGCAGCCAAAATGACGGCTGCTCTTGATTCTATTTCGTATCCTGTCTAATTTCCTCAATAAACTGATTCATCTCTTCTTTAAACTCATTTAATGATTCGATAATCTTTGTAAAGTCTGTCACTTGTTTGGCTTGTTCGTTTGTTGAGCTGCTAATTTGTGAGATATTTCCAGACAAAGTGCCAATGCTGTCTTGGATTTCTTTTAAGAATGTATTAATGGTTTCAGCCGCTTCCTTCGAACCATCTGACAATTTACGTACCTCATCAGCAACGACAGCAAACCCTTTTCCATTTTCACCTGCTCTTGCCGCTTCAATTGCAGCATTTAGACCAAGCAGGTTTGTTTGTCTAGCGATCCCGCCTATGGTTTTGACGACTTCTTCAATGTTCGCTGACTTCTCTTCCGCTCTTCCTGCCTGGTCGCTTATTTCTAGGCTTGTAGCCGCCAGCTCTTGTGAATGCGCAGCAATTTGCTCAATTCCACCTTGTAGTTCTTTCGCTACTTTATTAATATGCTCCATATAACCGCTTAATTTCTTTTCGCGATGATGTGAAAAGGCCACTAAAAAGGAGCCAATCACTTTTCTATCTTCATCAAAAATTGGGTAACCTTTTACAGCAACTTCATAGCCGTATAAAGACTCTGGTAAATGACCGTCATATTCTTGTCCTCTTAATGTCATCGCCACGTTTTGGTCTTCTGGGTTCAATGCGTCCCCTACTTTAATGCCAAAATCTATTGTGTTAGACGGGTAATAACAAAGCACCTTCTCTGTATCAGTGATGCCGAAAAGGATACTTTCATCTAGAACTTTTCTAAGTAATTGAGCCATTTCAACATAATAGTCAAGCCTATTCAAGGTTATTCCTTCTTTCCTAGAAGCTTTTAGTTTTTTTATCGGCTTATTTTAGAAAAGCTGTAGAACTTTAGGTAAAAAGAATAAGATGCCATAACGGCATCTTATTTCATCACTTCTTTATTTCCCATATAAGGACGCAGCACTTCAGGAATGATCACTGTACCGTCCTCTTGTTGGTAGTTTTCTAAAATGGCTGCCACAGTTCTTCCTACCGCTAAACCAGATCCATTTAATGTATGAACATGCTCCGGCTTTGCTTTAGGCTCCGGGCGGAAACGAATGTTTGCTCGTCTTGCCTGAAACGCTTCGAAGTTACTGCAAGAAGAAATTTCACGATACGTATTTTGGCTCGGAATCCATACTTCGATATCGTATTTCTTCGCAGCTGTGAAACCTAAATCTCCCGTACACATGCTCATGACACGATATGGCAGGTTTAATAGCTGAAGAACTTTTTCTGCTTGATTCGTTAGTTTCTCTAATTCTTCATAAGAATCTTCTGGTCTAACAAATTTCACGAGCTCTACCTTGTTGAATTGATGCTGACGGATGAGCCCGCGTGTATCTCTGCCGGCAGATCCAGCTTCTGATCTAAAGCAAGCACTGAATGCTGCATAATTGATTGGCAGCTGCTCTCCCTCAAGAATTTCGTCACGGTGCATGTTGGTGATTGGCACTTCAGCCGTTGGAATGAGGAAATAATCTTCTTCTCGAATTTTAAAAGCATCCTCTTCAAACTTTGGAAGCTGGCCAGTTCCTGTCATGCTTGCTCTGTTGACCATGTAAGGCGGAAGCACTTCAGTAAAACCAAACTCATCCACATGTAAATCGAGCATGAAGTTATAAAGTGCGCGCTCTAAGCGTGCGCCAAGCCCTTTATAAAAAACGAAACGGCTTCCTGTCACTTTTCCTGCACGTTCAAAATCTAGAATATCTAACACATCCGCTACGTCCCAATGCGGTTTTGGCTCAAATGAGAATGCTGGCTGTTCACCCCATTTTCTCACTTCAATGTTGTCATCTTCTGTTTCACCAACTGGTACAGAGTCATGAGGGATATTCGGAATTGAGAACAGAATGTGTTGCAGGCTTTCTTCTACTGTTCTTAACTCATCATCCAGCTTCTTAATCTCATCTCCGACCTCACGCATTTCTTGAATAATGTGATCGGCGTCTTTCTTTTCTCTTTTTAGAACGGCCACTTGCTGCGATACTTCATTTCTTCGGCTCTTTAATTCTTCTGTTTTACCGATTAATTCTCTTCTTTTTTGATCTAGTTCACCAAACTTATCAAAATCAGCTAAATCTTCGCCTCGGTGTGCTAACTTTTCTTTGATTTGATCAAAGTCCGTGCGCAGTTGTTTAATATCCAGCATGTGTTACACTCCTTTTTTTATCGAAAAATAAAAAGAGCCCTCATCCCATGAAAGGGACGAGAGCTCTCGCGTTGCCACCCTGATTGAAAACATGCAAAATCATGCTTTCCTCTTTCCTCTGTAACGGTATCACCGTAAATGCTTACTTCTCGTGTTTCAGCATTTCGCTCAAGGATGGATTCAGAATGCATCTTTCACCGATTCTCACCAACCATCGGCTCTCTGAGAAAGAGGGGCTTCTTACTATTTCCCGTCAACGCTTTTTCGATCTTTGATTGTGATTTTAATGTACTATAAGTTTTATCTCTTTTCAACCGTTTTATACAGCGAGCTTCGTTTTGTAGGACTTCACCATCTCAACAAACAGCTGCGTTAACCGGTGGTCGTCTGTCAACTCTGGATGAAAAGAACAACCTAAGATATTGTTTTCTTTCGCCATCACAATCCTGCCATCATATTCAGCTAAGACCTCTACGCTATCATCTGAGCTGACGATATGAGGCGCACGGATGAACACCCCTGTAAACGGCGCATCCAGTCCTTTCACTTCTACACCTGCTTCAAAGCTGTCTACCTGTCTGCCAAATGAATTTCGTGCAACAGATACATTTAACAGTCCAAGATGAGCATCTTCTCGATCTTCTATATGCTTTGCCAGCATAATCAAACCGGCACATGTCCCGAAAATTGGTTTCCCTTGAGCAGCGAACGCTTTGATCGGGTCAATAAATCGGTACGTATCCATAAGTCTTCTCATCGTCGTACTTTCTCCACCAGGGATAATTAGACCGTCAACGGCTTCTAGCTCTTCTACTCGTTTGATGATCTTCCCTTCTGCGCCGCAAGCTTCAATTGATTGAATATGCTCTCTCACCGCACCTTGAAGCCCTAGTACACCAATTGTTAGCATGTTCGTTTGCGCTCCCTTAATTACCAGCCACGCTCTTGCATACGCTCTTCTGGCAGTAGATTTGAAATTTCAATTCCTTTCATGGCTGTTCCCAATTCTTTAGAAAGTTCTGCAATGAGACGGTAATCGGTGAAATGAGTCGTTGCTTCTACAATGGCTTTTGCAAATTTAGCAGGATGTTCTGATTTAAAAATACCAGATCCGACAAATACGCCGTCTGCTCCAAGCTGCATCATTAACGCAGCATCTGCTGGTGTCGCAACGCCTCCAGCTGCAAAGTTAACAACAGGCAGCTTGCCTTCTTTTTTGATCTGAAGCAATAATTCATAAGGTGCTCCTAGATTCTTTGCTTCTGTCATCAGTTCATCTTCACTCATCGCCGCTACTTTTCGAATCTGAGCATTGACCTTTCTCATATGGCGGACTGCTTCTACAATGTTGCCTGTCCCAGGTTCTCCTTTCGTCCGCAGCATGGATGCGCCTTCTGCAATACGGCGGGTTGCCTCACCTAGGTCACGACATCCACATACAAAAGGTACGGTGTATTCATTTTTATTTAAATGGAATTCCTCATCAGCGGGCGTTAGCACTTCACTCTCATCAATATAATCAACACCAAGCGCTTCAAGAACACGAGCCTCCACGATGTGGCCGATACGTGCTTTTGCCATGACTGGAATCGTTACCGCATTTTGAACTTCTTCCACGATTCTTGGGTCTGCCATTCGGGCAACACCGCCTGCCGCACGGATATCAGCTGGTACTCGTTCTAGCGCCATGACTGCCACCGCACCTGCTTCTTCTGCGATTTTTGCCTGCTCAGCATTGACGACATCCATAATGACGCCACCCTTTTGCATTTCTGCCATTCCACGTTTTACTCGTTCAGTTCCCTTATTGCTCACAATTGTTTCCTCCCATTTGTCTATTCGATTGATTCAACATCTCTATCATACAAGCGAGACAGTATAACAATAAAGAGAATAGTATAACAATTCAATCAGCTGATAAAAAAGGATAAACCCTTATATATAAAGGAATGTCGGCTAAAAAGTTGCCCTTTTCTCTTTTAAGCGTGATTTATATGCTATAATACAACTATAACAATTTAAAACAGTGTATAACAATTTTGCATACATTGGAGGATTCTCATGCATATTGATATCCATCGACATTCAGATACATCTCTTTCAAATCAGATTTACTTTTCAATCGTTGATCACATTCAATCGGGTCTGCTTCAGCAGGGGGAGAAGCTGCCGACTGTACGTGATTTAGCGAAGCAGCTCAATGTGAGTCTTGTCACAGCAGCAAAGGCATACACACGGCTTAAGGACGACGGATATTTAACAACTGTGCAAGGTAAAGGAGCTTTTGTGGATGAGCAGCATGAGCAAACTGACATCCCGGTTCAATCATCTACCTCTTTCGATTGGCAGTTGTCCATTCCAGATTACTTACCGAGGTCTCAATTCGCTCAGTATCATTATGTAGAAGAAGCCATTAACCTTTCTTCTTCTATGATCGATCCAGGACTTTTACCTAACCGGTATTTAGAAAAAGAAATGCAGCATGTACTAGCCAGGCATCCTCAAATTATGTCGAAGTACGGAGAAATACAAGGTGATCTTCAGCTTCGTCAGGTCATTCAGTCTTTTTTAGAAAAATTAGATGTGCCTTCTACTCCTGAAAATATCCTAGTGACAAGTGGTTCTCAGCAAGGGCTTGATCTGGTGTCACGTACGTTTATCGGGCCGGATGATGTGGTCGTCATGGAGGCACCCACCTATCCAGGGGCGATTGATGTCTTTATGGGCAGAGGGGCAAGAATCATTACGGTCCCAGTCGATCATGAAGGGATGAACATGAAGCAGCTTCAAAGCATTTGCGATAAATATAAACCAAAGCTCATCTATACGATCCCTACTTTTCACAGTCCGACAGGCGCCAGTATGTCGATGAAGCGCAGAAAACAGCTTCTCTCACTGGCACAAAGCATTGATTGTCTCATTGTAGAAGATGATCCTTATCGTGAGCTTTATTTTGAAAAGAAGCCGCCAGCACCAATCAAAAGTTTGGATCACGATGGACACGTCATTTATTTACGAGGATTAAGTAAAACACTGGCTCCAGGTTGCAGAATTGGGATTATTACAGCGTCAGGCTCTATATTTAACCGTTTATTAGCGGCTAAGGCCAATAATGATTTAGGTAGCCCTCTTCTCACACAAAAGGCCATATTACCGTTTCTGACGTCGAAGAAAATGATTGATCATACGAAAAAGTTAAGAACTGCCTTGAAAGTAAGACGCGATTTAATGATGGATGTTTTGACAAAGCATGCACCGAAGGACGTCACGTGGCAAATACCACAGGGCGGGCTCAATTTATGGCTCAGCTTTCCTTCCTGGGTCGATACACGTGCACTCTTACATGAGGCGCGTAAGCAGCAAATCACCTTTCTGCCAGGCTCTGTCTGCTATCCTGGGGAGCCAAAGCAGAATTATATCCGCCTCAGTTTTTCTTATGTGAATGAAAAGGCACTGACCGAAGGCATGGAAAAGTTATGTGGTATTTTTCAGCAGGCTTTGTCCACACCTCAAAATCATAAACAATCACTTTTCTTTTAACGATAAAAAAACTGCTCTCTATGCATGAGAGCAGTTTTTTATTAGAACCAACCTTTTACTGTATCAACGATTCCGCCCCAAATGTCAGCGAAGAATCCACCTACACCGCGCATTGCAAGGATGAACCAGTTTGCTTTTTCATCGCCTGTTTTCGTCACAAGCTCAACACCTGATTGGTCTTTATTCAAATAGCCGTAGTCCTTCTCATCACCAGAATAAGAAGTCGTCAGCATGCCAACCTTCGTTCCTTTTTTAATAGGAGCTTCTAGGTTCTTTTTCTTGATATTTACTTTTGCTTTATAGCTCTTCTCATCGCCATTTTTAACTGGCACAGAGAAAGCTTCTTTTGTTACGACAGGTACTTCTTTATCTTTCCCTTTATCGACTTCGATGTTTTCATGTCCCTTGATCTGTTGACCTTTTTTGTACATTTCTTTCATCGTAAAGTTTTTAAAAGCATAGTCAAACAGTTTTTTCGCCACGTCGAAACGTGCTGTATGAATATTTCCTTTTGCATTTAGGATGACTGCGATCACACGCATGTCACCACGTTTTGCTGTACCAGTGAAGCTAGAACCAGCTGAGTCAGTAGAGCCCGTTTTTAGACCGTCTACTCCTTCATATTCTTTCACAAGCCCTTTAAGCATGAAGTTCCAGTTTGGCATGTCCATTTCATCGTCTGTGCCTTCTCTGAACTTTGTTTTCGCGATACTTGCTGTTTCAAGAATTTCTGGATGGTCTTTGATGAGATGCTGTGCAAGCAATGCCATATCCTTCGCAGATACTTCACTTTCTTCATCAGGACCCGTACCCTTTGGCTGTTTGCCATGTAAGTCTTTATTTTCTAGTCCAGTTGCATTGACGAATTTGTAGTTTGTTAAACCTAGTTCTTTCGCTTTTGCGTTCATTTTTTCAACGAACTTCGATTCTGATCCAGCGATCACCTCTGCTAGGCCAATCGCTGCTGCATTTGCTGAATAAATAGCCGTTGCTTGATAAAGTTCTTTGACTGTATACGAGCCATCTTTTCTCAAAGGAACGTTGGATAAACTGCGGTCCTGAGAAATTTCGTATACATAATCATCTGGCGTATACGTTTGATCCCATTTCACTTTGCCTTCAGAAATAGCCTCTAGCAATAGATACTCTGTCATCATCTTTGCCATACTTGCAATAGGCAGTCTTTGTTCTGCGTTTTTACTATAAAGAATTTTACCTGTAGAAGCTTCAATAAGGATGGCTGCTTTCGCATTTACATTAAATGGATCTTCAGCCGCTTTTGCTTTGGACATTGGTGTAAAAGCTGTAACAATCAATGCCAGTGCAAGGATAGAGACCATAAGCTGTTTCAACATCTTGCTGTTCAATCGTCATACCTCCGTATTCATCTTTTTTCGACGTTTTTCATATATATTTAATCCACAAGGGCTTATTTCAACACAACAGTATAAATTTTATCACAATAAAGACAAAAAAAATAGACAGAGTCATAGACCCTGTCAAATGTAATTTGATTGTCACAATTTATCAAGAAATTGTGTAGTTTGGTGATTCTTTTGTAATTTGTACATCATGTGGGTGACTCTCACGAAGACCTGCACCAGTCATGCGAATGAACTGAGCTTCTTCTCTAAGTGTGCGTAAGTCTTGTGTTCCACAATAGCCCATACCAGAACGAATGCCGCCAACTAGTTGGTACACTGTATCAACGACAGGTCCTTTGTATGGTGTACGGCCTTCGATACCTTCTGGAACGAATTTTTTATTATCTTCTTGGAAGTAACGGTCTTTACTTCCTTTTTCCATTGCAGCAACAGAACCCATACCGCGATAAACTTTGAAGCGTCTACCTTGGAAAATTTCTGTTTCTCCTGGGCTTTCAGATGTACCAGCTAAAAGGCTTCCGAGCATAACGGCATGTCCACCAGATGCTAGTGCTTTCACGATATCACCTGAATATTTAATTCCACCATCTGCAATAATAGATTTACCATGTTTTCTTGCTTCTGTTGCACAGTCATAAATCGCTGTGATTTGTGGTACACCAACACCTGCAACAACACGTGTTGTACAAATTGATCCTGGTCCGATACCGACTTTCACAATATCTGCTCCTGCTTCAAACAAGGCTTTCGTTGCTTCAGCTGTTGCAACATTACCAGCAATGATGTTAAGAGAAGGATACGTTTCACGGATTTTTGATACAGTATTTAGAACACCTTGAGAATGCCCGTGTGCTGTATCAATGACAACGACATCAACATTGGCTTCTACTAATTTTTTCACACGAGTCATTGTATCGCCAGTGACACCAACAGCGGCACCAACAATTAAACGGCCATGTGCATCTTTAGAGGAGTTAGGGAATTCAATCACTTTTTCGATATCTTTAATTGTGATGAGACCTTTTAACGTTCCTTCGTCATCTAAAAGAGGTAATTTTTCAATTTTGTATTGCTGTAGGATTTTTTCAGCTTCTTCTAATGTTGTTCCAACAGAAGCTGTAACAAGTTCCTCTTTTGTCATCACATCGCTAATCTTCATTGAATAATCCGAAATAAAGCGAAGGTCACGGTTCGTAATAATACCAACAAGCTTTTGATCTTGTTCGTTGTTTACAATCGGCACACCAGAAATACGATATTTACCCATTAAATGCTCTGCATCGAATACTTGATGCTCTGGTGTTAAAAAGAATGGATTTGTAATAACGCCACGCTCTGAGCGTTTTACTTTATCCACTTGTTCTGCTTGCTGTTCAATGGACATGTTCTTATGAATGATACCAAGACCGCCTTGACGTGCCATTGCAATCGCCATTTGTGATTCTGTCACAGTGTCCATTCCTGCACTAATAATTGGAATGTTTAGCTTTAATGTGCTTGTTAACTCAACTGATAAATCGACATCACGCGGAAGTACCTCAGACTTTGCTGGAACAAGCAAAACATCGTCAAACGTCAAACCTTCTTTTGAAAATTTACTTTCCCACATTAGTAAATCCCCCTCTTTTCGGCAAAATATTATATGTAGATTATCAACTAGGAAACAGCATGTCAAGGAAGCAACAAACAGTTGCAATTTTTAGAAAATATAGAGAGAGTTGAGGAAGAAGATGAAAAGTTCAGGATGGAAGGATTTAAAACGTTTTTACTCACTCGAAACTTCCCAGAAGTTTCTATTTCAACAATATGAGAAACGGAACATTCAGGATGCGAACGGGCAAGCCTATAAAAACTGTGAGCGATTTATTTATTTTTTAAAACACGGTCATACATTTTATGAACAGGCCGCCATAGCTCCACTAGAACTTAAGCCAATTTTATTATTTTATGGAATGGCGCAGTTGCTAAAGGCATGTTTGCTTACTGTTGATCCTCATTATCCTTCTCAAACCTCTGTCTTAGCTCATGGCGTAACGTCAAGAAAAAGAAAGAAACAGCATTACCGTTTTAGTGAAGATGAAGTGAAAATCCAACGAAATGGACTATGCATGCATGTGTTAAAGCACCTATTTCATTTGAACGGTCTTGAAGATGAACGATTTACGATGATCAATCTTCTTTCGAAAATACCTGAAATGAGCCATGTTCTTGAGTTTCAAAAGCTGCCCTCGACATTAGTCAAAGTCGAACATGCTAATGGAATGTTGATTCAAGATCATATTCCATTGCTTTATAACATGTCAGCTGAACGATTTATTGAGTACTTTGAGTTCCATACAAGTTGGAAGCTCAAACAGAGAGAAGCCAAAAAGCTGACGTTTAATGTATTTCTTGAAGAAAATCCTGCTTTCGCTACTCATCTTCATTATGATTTAGAATTGAATCAATGGTTTATTCCGTCAACACGAGATGCATTTCTAGGGATCCCTGAGATCATCAGCCATTACTTGTTAATGTATAACCTTAGTATGATTGCCCGCTATGAGACAGAATGGTGGTACGAGCTGCTGTCTCAATACATTAGTGATGATTACGTCATGATTGAACGCTACATGGAGATTGCAGAAGAAAAGTTTCCAGCTTATATCATGATGCTGTTAGAAGAAAAAACAAAAAAGACCAGTTCCGTCTGGAACTGATCCTTAGAAAAGCTTGGCGGCGTCCTACTCTCACAGGGGGAAACCCCCAACTACCATCGGCGCTGAAGAGCTTAACTTCCGTGTTCGGTATGGGAACGGGTGTGACCTCTTCGCTATCGCCACCAAACCTGATGGAGAGAATGTTCTCTCAAAACTAGATAACAACGTTCATGCTTCACATTAGAATATAGGTTAAGTCCTCGATCTATTAGTATCTGTCAGCTCCACGTGTCACCACGCTTCCACCTCAGACCTATCAACCTGATCATCTTTCAGGGATCTTACTTCCTTGCGGAATGGGAAATCTCATCTTGAGGGGGGCTTCATGCTTAGATGCTTTCAGCACTTATCCCGTCCGCACATAGCTACCCAGCGATGCCCTTGGCAGAACAACTGGTACACCAGCGGTGCGTCCATCCCGGTCCTCTCGTACTAAGGACAGCTCCTCTCAAATTTCCTGCGCCCGCGACGGATAGGGACCGAACTGTCTCACGACGTTCTGAACCCAGCTCGCGTACCGCTTTAATGGGCGAACAGCCCAACCCTTGGGACCGACTACAGCCCCAGGATGCGATGAGCCGACATCGAGGTGCCAAACCTCCCCGTCGATGTGGACTCTTGGGGGAGATAAGCCTGTTATCCCCGGGGTAGCTTTTATCCGTTGAGCGATGGCCCTTCCATGCGGAACCACCGGATCACTAAGCCCGACTTTCGTCCCTGCTCGACTTGTAGGTCTCGCAGTCAAGCTCCCTTGTGCCTTTACACTCTGCGAATGATTTCCAACCATTCTGAGGGAACCTTTGGGCGCCTCCGTTACATTTTAGGAGGCGACCGCCCCAGTCAAACTGCCCACCTGACACTGTCTCCCTGCCCGATAAGGGCAGCGGGTTAGAAGGTCAATACAGCCAGGGTAGTATCCCACCGATGCCTCCACCGAAGCTAGCGCTCCGGTTTCCAAGGCTCCTACCTATCCTGTACAAGCTGTACCAACATTCAATATCAGGCTGCAGTAAAGCTCCACGGGGTCTTTCCGTCCTGTCGCGGGTAACCTGCATCTTCACAGGTACTATAATTTCACCGAGTCTCTCGTTGAGACAGTGCCCAGATCGTTGCGCCTTTCGTGCGGGTCGGAACTTACCCGACAAGGAATTTCGCTACCTTAGGACCGTTATAGTTACGGCCGCCGTTTACTGGGGCTTCAATTCGCACCTTCGCTTACGCTAAGCGCTCCTCTTAACCTTCCAGCACCGGGCAGGCGTCAGCCCCTATACTTCGCCTTACGGCTTCGCAGAGACCTGTGTTTTTGCTAAACAGTCGCCTGGGCCTATTCACTGCGGCTTCTCGGGGCTTTAACACCCTAAGAAGCACCCCTTCTCCCGAAGTTACGGGGTCATTTTGCCGAGTTCCTTAACGAGAGTTCTCTCGATCACCTTAGGATTCTCTCCTCGCCTACCTGTGTCGGTTTGCGGTACGGGCACCTCTCACCTCGCTAGAGGCTTTTCTTGGCAGTGTGGAATCAGGAACTTCGCTACTAAATTTCGCTCGCCATCACAGCTCAGCCTTTACGGGAAACGGATTTGCCTATTTCCCAGCCTAACTGCTTGGACGCGGATATCCAATACCGCGCTTACCCTATCCTCCTGCGTCCCCCCATTGCTCAAATGGTGAGGAGGTGGTACAGGAATATCAACCTGTTGTCCATCGCCTACGCCTTTCGGCCTCGGCTTAGGTCCCGACTAACCCTGAGCGGACGAGCCTTCCTCAGGAAACCTTAGGCATTCGGTGGACGGGATTCTCACCCGTCTTTCGCTACTCATACCGGCATTCTCACTTCTAAGCGCTCCACCAGTCCTTCCGGTCTGGCTTCACAGCCCTTAGAACGCTCTCCTACCACTGTTCGTAAGAACAGTCCGCAGCTTCGGTGATACGTTTAGCCCCGGTACATTTTCGGCGCAGAGTCACTCGACCAGTGAGCTATTACGCACTCTTTAAATGGTGGCTGCTTCTAAGCCAACATCCTGGTTGTCTAAGCAACTCCACATCCTTTTCCACTTAACGTATACTTTGGGACCTTAGCTGGCGGTCTGGGCTGTTTCCCTTTCGACTACGGATCTTATCACTCGCAGTCTGACTCCCAAGGATAAGTCATCGGCATTCGGAGTTTGACTGAATTCGGTAACCCGGTAGGGGCCCCTAGTCCAATCAGTGCTCTACCTCCGAGACTCTTACCTTGAGGCTAGCCCTAAAGCTATTTCGGAGAGAACCAGCTATCTCCAGGTTCGATTGGCATTTCACCCCTACCCACACCTCATCCCCGCACTTTTCAACGTGCGTGGGTTCGGGCCTCCATTCAGTGTTACCTGAACTTCACCCTGGACATGGGTAGATCACCTGGTTTCGGGTCTACGACCACGTACTCATGCGCCCTATTCAGACTCGCTTTCGCTGCGGCTCCGCATCTTCTGCTTAACCTTGCACGGGATCGTAACTCGCCGGTTCATTCTACAAAAGGCACGCCATCACCCGTTAACGGGCTCTGACTACTTGTAGGCACACGGTTTCAGGATCTATTTCACTCCCCTTCCGGGGTGCTTTTCACCTTTCCCTCACGGTACTGGTTCACTATCGGTCACTAGGGAGTATTTAGCCTTGGGAGATGGTCCTCCCGGATTCCGACGGAATTTCACGTGTTCCGCCGTACTCAGGATCCACTCTGGAGGGAATGACATTTCAGTTACAGGGCTGTTACCTTCTCTGGCGGGCCTTTCCAGACCTCTTCGCTTATATCATTCCTTTGTAACTCCGTATAGAGTGTCCTACAACCCCAAGAGGCAAGCCTCTTGGTTTGGGCTGTTCCCGTTTCGCTCGCCGCTACTTAGGGAATCGCATTTGCTTTCTCTTCCTCCGGGTACTTAGATGTTTCAGTTCCCCGGGTATGCCTTCTCATACTCTATGTATTCAAGTATGGATACTACTCCATTACGAGCAGTGGGTTTCCCCATTCGGAAATCTCCGGATCAAAGCTTGCTTACAGCTCCCCGAAGCATATCGGTGTTCGTCCCGTCCTTCATCGGCTCCTAGTGCCAAGGCATCCACCGTGCGCCCTTTCTAACTTAACCATTTCTTACTTTAGAAAGAATCACTATGTGTGATGAACTTTGCATTGCATTCAATGTGAATGTATTACTTATTGTTATCTAGTTTTCAAAGAACACGTTGGTGGAGCCTAGCGGGATCGAACCGCTGACCTCCTGCGTGCAAGGCAGGCGCTCTCCCAGCTGAGCTAAGGCCCCGATTTATAGAAGATGGTGGGCCTGAGTGGACTCGAACCACCGACCTCACGCTTATCAGGCGTGCGCTCTAACCAGCTGAGCTACAGGCCCATCTTTCATATCGAAGATATGATGTTGTAGGATCTTTTCCAAGTTCCTTCAAAACTAAACAAGACCAAAACGCACGCTGCTCCATATATCCTTAGAAAGGAGGTGATCCAGCCGCACCTTCCGATACGGCTACCTTGTTACGACTTCACCCCAATCATCTGCCCCACCTTCGGCGGCTGGCTCCATAAAGGTTACCTCACCGACTTCGGGTGTTGCAAACTCTCGTGGTGTGACGGGCGGTGTGTACAAGGCCCGGGAACGTATTCACCGCGGCATGCTGATCCGCGATTACTAGCGATTCCAGCTTCACGCAGTCGAGTTGCAGACTGCGATCCGAACTGAGAACAGATTTATGGGATTCGCTAAACCTTGCGGTCTCGCAGCCCTTTGTTCTGTCCATTGTAGCACGTGTGTAGCCCAGGTCATAAGGGGCATGATGATTTGACGTCATCCCCACCTTCCTCCGGTTTGTCACCGGCAGTCACCTTAGAGTGCCCAACTAAATGCTGGCAACTAAGATCAAGGGTTGCGCTCGTTGCGGGACTTAACCCAACATCTCACGACACGAGCTGACGACAACCATGCACCACCTGTCACTCTGTCCCCGAAGGGAAAGCCCTATCTCTAGGGTTGTCAGAGGATGTCAAGACCTGGTAAGGTTCTTCGCGTTGCTTCGAATTAAACCACATGCTCCACCGCTTGTGCGGGCCCCCGTCAATTCCTTTGAGTTTCAGTCTTGCGACCGTACTCCCCAGGCGGAGTGCTTAATGCGTTAGCTGCAGCACTAAGGGGCGGAAACCCCCTAACACTTAGCACTCATCGTTTACGGCGTGGACTACCAGGGTATCTAATCCTGTTCGCTCCCCACGCTTTCGCTCCTCAGCGTCAGTTACAGACCAGAGAGTCGCCTTCGCCACTGGTGTTCCTCCACATCTCTACGCATTTCACCGCTACACGTGGAATTCCACTCTCCTCTTCTGCACTCAAGTTTCCCAGTTTCCAATGACCCTCCCCGGTTGAGCCGGGGGCTTTCACATCAGACTTAAGAAACCGCCTGCGAGCCCTTTACGCCCAATAATTCCGGACAACGCTTGCCACCTACGTATTACCGCGGCTGCTGGCACGTAGTTAGCCGTGGCTTTCTGGTTAGGTACCGTCAAGGTGCGAGCAGTTACTCTCGCACTTGTTCTTCCCTAACAACAGAGCTTTACGATCCGAAAACCTTCATCACTCACGCGGCGTTGCTCCGTCAGACTTTCGTCCATTGCGGAAGATTCCCTACTGCTGCCTCCCGTAGGAGTCTGGGCCGTGTCTCAGTCCCAGTGTGGCCGATCACCCTCTCAGGTCGGCTACGCATCGTTGCCTTGGTGAGCCATTACCCCACCAACTAGCTAATGCGCCGCGGGTCCATCTGCAAGTGACAGCCGAAACCGTCTTTCATCCTTGAACCATGCGGTTCAAGGAACTATCCGGTATTAGCTCCGGTTTCCCGGAGTTATCCCAGTCTTACAGGCAGGTTACCCACGTGTTACTCACCCGTCCGCCGCTAACATCCGGGAGCAAGCTCCCTTCTGTCCGCTCGACTTGCATGTATTAGGCACGCCGCCAGCGTTCGTCCTGAGCCAGGATCAAACTCTCCGAAAAAGAACAAAACCGAAGTTTCGTTTTTCGTCAGTTTGACTGACTACCTATGATGTATCATAGGATTTTTTTATAAAAACTCGAATTAACAGGTACGTTTTGTCTTGTTTAGTTTTCAAAGAACTTGTTCGTCACTCTCTCAAAGCGACCACTTAAATATATCATATATCTCTATCAATAGTCAACATTTTTCTTGAAAAACATTTTATTTTTTAAAGAAGTTTTGCAGTGAAAGAGATAAAAAATAGAGCCTCTTTTTGCTCCTTTGAAAGGTTAACACATATCTATGAAAAAAGCATTATAAATTTCAAAAAAAATCATGTTTTTTCAAAAAAAATAAAGCCGGTGAAAAACCGGCTTTATTTTTACTCAGATTGTTCTTGATCTGACTCTATGTTTTCTACATTTTCTTCACTGTTCTCTTCATCGTCTTCTGGTGATTGTTCAACTAATGCCACTGTAGCGACATGTTCATCATCACGTAGACGAATTAGGCGGACACCTTGGGTGACACGGCCTGTTGTCGAAATGTCTGAAACGGCCATACGAATGATGACACCGCTCCCTGTAATAATCATCAAGTCTTCTTCAGCTTCAGCATTGGTCGCCTTCACTGTGACAAGCGGACCATTGTTGTCAGTGATCTTGCACGTTTTAAGACCTTTACCGCCTCGAGTTTGAACACGATATTCTTTTTCAGGCGTTAATTTACCATAACCTCTTTCGGTTACGATCAATACGTTTGCATCTGGCTCAAGGATTTCCATTCCAACGACGATGTCATCCTCAGAAAGTGTGATCCCTTTGACCCCAGCTGCCGTACGTCCCATTTCACGAACATCCGTCTCGTCGAAACGAATCAGCATCCCCTTTTTCGTCCCAATGATGATTTGTTTTTCTCCATTGGTTAAACGAACGGCCATCAGTTCATCTTCGTCACGCAGGCTCAGTGCAATAAGACCATTGTTTCGAATGTTTGCAAACTGAGACAATGATGTCCGTTTCGATACACCGTGTCTTGTTGTAAAGAAGAGGTACGAATCTTCATCAAATTCGCTTACTGGGATAATGGCGTTAATCCACTCTCCCTTTTCTACTTCAAGAAGGTTAATAATCGGAATCCCTTTCGCTGTCCGTCCAAATTCAGGAATCTCATACCCCTTGGCACGATAGACCTTCCCTTTATTAGAGAAGAAGAGGATCGTATCGTGGGTCGATGTTGAGATCAGTTGTTCAACGAAATCATCCTCGTTGGTCCCCATTCCTTGGACACCTTTTCCGCCTCTTTTTTGACTGCGGTATGTTGATGCGGGCAGACGCTTAATATAACCATTATGAGTCAGTGTAATCACAATGTTCTCAACAGGAATCAAGTCCTCATCTTCGATTGTTTCAATACCCGCTGTCACAATTTCAGTTCGACGCGTATCATTGAAACGTTCTTTGATTTCTATTAATTCTTCTCTAATGATTTCAAGAACTTTCTCATTGTCTGCTAGGATGGCTTTTAATTCAGCAATCAAATCAACAAGTCCTTTATATTCATCTTCTATCTTTTCTCGTTCTAAACCAGTCAAGCGCTGGAGTCGCATATCAAGAATGGCCTGTGCCTGTTTTTCAGACAAGCTATAGTTTTCGATCAAACCATTTCTAGCAATTTCAGCGGTTTGAGATCCTCTAATTAAGGCAATGACCTCATCTAAGTGATCAAGTGCAATTCTCAAGCCTTCTAAAATATGAGCTCTTGCTTCTGCTTTACGCAGCTCATACGCCGTTCTTCTGCGAATGATCACTTTTTGATGCTCAAGATAATATTCAAGACATTGTTTCAGTGATAAAACCTTTGGCTGTCCATCAACAAGCGCCAGCAAGTTGATACCGAATGAGGTTTGAAGTGTCGTTTGTTTATAAAGATTGTTTAATAGAACATGGACATTCGCATCTCTTCTCAGCTCAATGACAATACGCATACCATTTCGATCTGATTCATCACGCAAATCTGTAATGCCATCAATCTTTTTATCACGGACAAGATCAGCGATTTTTTCAATCAAACGGGCTTTGTTGACCTGGTACGGGATCTCATTGATAACAATGCGCTGTTTACCGCTAGATGTTTCCTCAATATTCGATTTTGCTCTTAATGTAATAGAGCCGCGCCCTGTTTCATACGCCTTTCGAATACCGCTTCGGCCAATGATTTGTCCTGCTGTTGGGAAATCTGGCCCTGGGATGATATCCATAAGCTCCTGTGTTGTCATTTCTGGGTTTTGACTGATGGCCAATACCCCATCAATTACTTCACCTAATTGGTGCGGCGGAATATTGGTCGCCATTCCTACAGCAATTCCTGTCGCTCCGTTGACCAATAAGTTCGGAAATCTTGCAGGCATCACCATTGGCTCTCTTTCACTGCCATCATAGTTATCTTGATAATCAATGGTATCCTTTGTGATATCACGGAGGATTTCCATAGAAATCTTAGATAGACGCGCCTCGGTATAACGCATCGCCGCTGCTCCGTCTCCATCGACCGAACCAAAGTTTCCATGACCATCAACTAACATATAACGATAGTTGAAATCTTGCGCCATCCGAACCATTGCTTCGTATACAGCGCTATCACCGTGAGGGTGGTACTTACCGATAACTTCCCCAACGATACGTGCAGATTTCTTAAATGGTTTATCGCTTGTCATTCCTAGGTCATTCATCGCATACAAAATTCTTCGATGCACAGGCTTCAATCCATCTCGTACATCTGGTAATGCACGCGAAACAATAACACTCATTGCATAATCTAAAAAGGACGTACGCATTTCTTGACTGATATTCACTTCGCGTACATTTGGTGTATGTTGTTCACTCACTATAAGAACCTCCCTTTACGTATCACATGAAATAAATTATGTGGGAGTAAAATATGTATTTATCTTCACAAGACTATTCTTCATTATATCAATAATCTCTGCTTTATACACATTAATTTACTAGAAAATCAACGAAACATAGAAAACCAGGACATTCGTTTCACAGGCCTGAATCTTGAAAAACAACCTTATTCCAAACAAGAAATAAGGTTGTTCTCAAGGGGACCTATCTAAATATCAAGATTTTTCACGTATTGTGCATTTTCTTCGATAAAGTTTCGTCTCGGTTCTACTTTATCTCCCATCAGCATTTCAAATGTCTCATCAGCATCAATCGCATCCTCAAGTGTCACTTGAAGAAGTGTTCTCGCATCAGGATCCATTGTTGTTTCCCAAAGCTGAGTTGCGTTCATCTCTCCAAGACCTTTATAGCGCTGAAGTCCAGGTTTTGGTGTTTGAGGCAATGTCTTTAGCAGCTCATCTAGCTGTTTATCGTTATACACATACTCAACACGTTTACCTTGCTGCACTTTATATAAAGGCGGCTGCGCAATATACACATAACCGTTTTCAATGATTTCACGCATGTAGCGATAGAAGAACGTTAAGAGCAGCGTGCGGATATGGGCACCATCGACATCCGCATCCGTCATGATCACAACTTTGTGATAGCGGGCTTTCTCTAAAGTGAAGTCTTCACCGATTCCAGTTCCTAACGCTGTAATCATAGAACGAACTTCGTTGTTAGATAAAATTTTATCTAGTCGTGCTTTTTCAACGTTTAGGATCTTTCCTCTTAGCGGTAAAATGGCTTGGAAGTGGCGATCACGACCCTGCTTAGCAGATCCGCCCGCAGAATCTCCCTCTACGATATAGAGCTCAGAGATAGAAGGATCTTTAGAAGAACAGTCTGCCAATTTCCCAGGCAGGCTAGAGACTTCAAGTGCACTTTTACGTCTCGTAAGCTCACGTGCCTTTTTGGCTGCCATTCTTGCACGAGCTGCCATCAGTCCCTTTTCCACGATTTTCTTCGCAGAATCAGGGTTCTCTAGCAAGAATTTCTCCAGTGCTTCAGAGAAAAGAGAATCTGTAATGGTTCTCGCTTCTGAATTCCCAAGCTTCGTCTTCGTTTGACCTTCGAATTGTGGGTTTGGATGTTTAATGGAGATAATAGCCGTTAAGCCTTCGCGCACATCTTCACCACTCAAATTCGAGTCTCCATCTTTGAATACGCCATTTTTACGAGCATAATCATTAATGACCCGCGTCAGACCCGTTTTGAAGCCTGCTTCGTGTGTTCCGCCTTCATACGTATTGATATTGTTGGCGAAAGAATAGATATTACTTGTATAGGAATCGTTGTATTGTAAAGCAACTTCAACAGTGATTCCGTCTTTTTCACCCTCGATGTAAACTGGTTCTTCATGAACCACTTCTTTTGAGCGATTTAAATGTTCCACATAGCTCTTGATACCGCCTTCGTAGCAGTATTCATTTCTCCGCTCTTTTCCTTCGCGTAAGTCCTCAATGATAATGTTAACACCTTTTGTTAAGAAGGCTAACTCACGTACACGGTTGGCAAGTGTGTCGTAATCAAATTCAATGGTTTCAGTGAAAATTTCTGGATCTGGCACAAAATGAGTGGTTGTACCTGTTACGTCTGTTTCACCAATAATTTTTAGATCGCCAACTGGAACTCCGCGTTTGAATTGCTGATGATGAATCTTTCCATCACGGTATACTGTCACGTCTAAGGTTGTAGATAACGCATTTACAACAGAAGCCCCTACACCATGCAGACCGCCAGATACTTTATAACCGCTGCCGTCAAACTTACCGCCAGCGTGAAGAACAGTCATAATGACTTCTACTGCAGGTCGTCCCATCTTTTCATGAATCCCAACAGGAATACCGCGGCCATTATCTTTTACTGTAATGCTATTATCTTTTTCAATTTGCACTGTAATGTCTGTACAATAACCAGCTAATGCCTCATCAATACTGTTGTCGACAATTTCCCATACAAGATGGTGAAGTCCTTTTGCATTGGTTGCCCCAATGTACATTCCTGGACGTTTTCTAACAGCTTCTAGCCCCTCGAGCACCTGTATCTGATTTTCATCATAACTATTATGTTGCTGTTCCATTGCCACGTACATTCACCTACACTTTTCTTAAACGATATATTTATATGAATTGAGCTTTTAGACTTCAATTTCAATCACAAATGAAGCACGTTTTTTGAGCGTGCTTGAGGAAAGAGGAGAGTAATACACAGATTTAGTTGTGACGACGATGGATTTGGGTGTCCCTTGTGACAACGAAATGATTTGTTCCTCTTGTTTTTTAAGAAATTCCTCTACAACAGAAGATGACCTCATTTTGTAATCAACAATTGCGACAATCTCTCGTGTAGAAACAACACAATCATCACCTAAATGAATATACAAGACTCACACCTCATTTATCAGTCAATTACTTTTCCACTGGCTACTCTGAAAATTTCCGCTTCTTTCAGGGTAGCGTGATCGATGCCTTCAACACTTGTTGTCGTGACGAAGGTCTGTACACGTCCCTGAATGGTATGGAGCAAATGAGACTGTCTATAATCATCAAGTTCAGATAAAACATCATCGAGTAGAAGAATTGGGTATTCACCGATTTCTTCATGGATCAGATCAATTTCTGCAAGTTTTAGTGAAAGAGCTGTTGTTCTTTGCTGCCCTTGAGAGCCATATGTCTGAACATCCCGACCATTCACAAAGAAAAGAAGGTCATCTCTGTGAGGTCCCCACAGTGTCACCCCTCGGTCTATTTCTCTGTCTCTTAGTTTCTGAAACGATTCTTCATAGCTATTCTTTATTTTCGACAAGTCTGACGCTTCTGATACCTCTATCGCTGTCTGGTATTGGAGCGTGAGTGTTTCTAGCTCTCTAGAAATTCCAAAATGCAACGGCTGCGCCCATTTTTCAAGCTGTTTCGTAAAAGTAAGTCGTCTTTTGACAACTTTCGCTGCCGCATCAATCAACTGCTCTGTTAAAACCTCCAGCATCGCTTGATCCGTTTGCTTTCTTGTTTGCAATTGTTTCAAGTAATGATTTCGCTGAGAGAGGATTTTTTGATAGAGCGATAAATCATGCAAATAGACAGCAGAAACTTGTCCAATCTCCATGTCGAGGAATCTTCTGCGAATTTGCGGGCTGCCTTTCACAAGGCTCAGATCCTCTGGTGCAAACATGATGGTGTTTAAAGCACCAACATAATGACTAAGTTTCTGTTGTTCAATGTGATTGACCTTTCCCTTTTTTCCTTTTTTTGAGATCACGAGCTGCATTGGGAGTGGACCGTTTTTTTTGATGACTCTACCTTCTATTTTAGCATAGTCTTCGTCCCATCGGATAAGTTCTTTATCATTTGACGTACGATGAGACTTTGCCATAGACAATACATAGATCGCTTCCATCAAGTTCGTTTTACCTTGGGCGTTCTCACCGATCATGACATTGACCTTATTGTCGAAATGAAGTTCGGTGTGTTCATAGTTTCGGTATGAGGTTAACGCCAGACTTTGAATGTACATGTATTGTCACCCGTTTCTACTTCACAACTTGAAATGTGCCATAACCTTCAATCTCGACAACATCTCCTGGGTATAATTTACGTCCCCGTCTATTATCTGGCTCTTGATTAATGAACACCTCATGTTCACTTAAAAACCATTTCGCCATTCCGCCAGATTGGATGACTTCGGCTAATTTCAAAAACTGCCCTAATGTAATCATTTCTGTTTCAATGGTTATAGGATTAGGCATTGTATCGACCTCTTTCAATATCACTAATATCTAATTGTACTAAAAAACAAGACAAGAAGGAAAGGGGGAAAGCGAACTGGGATGAAAGAAAGCATGGTAAACGAGAAGAAAAGCTGCTGTGCACTCACACAGCAGCCATTTTAGATGAACTTAATACGTTCTTACTGGAAGAATCAATTGCAAGATTGAATCATCATTCGGGGTGCGTAAAAGGAATGGTCTCATCGCACCAGTGAAGCTTACATGAATATCAGTTCCCTCTAATACTTTTAACGCATCCAGCATATATTTCGGACTGAAGGAGATCTTTAGGTCCTCCCCTTTAATGTCATCCGCTTGAACCGTTTCAACCACTTTACCAATTTCAGGCGAGTTAGAAGAGATTTCAAGACTCTGCGCAGGATCAGCAGACAGTTTCACGACATTATTCCGTCCCTCTCTTGCCAAAAGTGACGCGCGATCAATCGCTTGAAGGAATTCTTTCGTGTTCACCACGACATCCGTTTTACTTTCTTGCGGGATGAGGCGAGCTGTATCTGGATAATTACCGTCCAGCAATCTAGAGAAGAACAGCACGTTTTGTGCTTTAAAGAGAACTTGCGTTTCTGTAATCACGATGCTCACAAGATCTTGTCCATCATCAAGAATTTTGCTTAGCTCTGTTAAACTCTTCCCTGGAATGACCACATTGTACGAGCTTTCCTCGTTAATATCTAACTTCGCTTTTCTTAAAGCAAGACGATGGCTATCCGTTGCCGTGCATATTAATTCACCTTTTTCCACCTTCCAGTTTACACCTGTCAAGATAGGTCGTGTTTCTGAGGTGGACACTGCGAAAACGGTTTGACGAATTAAGTTTTTAAGCAGATCTGTTGGAATTTGAAAAGCATGGTGCTCTTCAATTTGTGGCAGATGCGGATATTCTTCAGCATCTAAGCCGTTTAGATTAAATTCTGCTGAACCAGAGCGGATGATGGTCAAATGGTTTTGTTCTACTTCTATTTCGACAGTAGACATTGGCAGTTTCTTAACGATTTCGCTAAAAAAGCGGGCCTGCAGAACAATACTTCCCGGACGATCAATTGTAATGACTTCTAAATCCCCATCTCTTTTAGGAATAAAAGATTCAATTGAGATATCAGAGTCGCTTCCTGTTAGGGAAACCCCTTCATCAGATGCAACAATTTTAATCCCTGTCAAAATAGGAATCGTTGTTCTAGAGGATACGGCTTTTAATACATCTTGGACAGCTTCAACAAGACGATCTTTTTGAATCGTGAATTTCATAGTGGTCCTCCTAAATTTTCTTAATGACATGTATATATATTTATTTAATAAAAATCGTAGAAGTACTAGTAGGGCTTGTGAATATGTGGATAAGCCGGCAAAAAGAAAGGAAAGACAGCCTATCCACATGTGGACAGACTGTGTATGACCATGCTGAAGTTATTCACATTTTCCCGTACTAATCATATCAGCTTGTTTATTTTAATTGTTCTTTGATCTCTTTGACATGCTGCTGAAGCTGTTCATCTTCAACGATTAATTTCGAGATTTTCTCGTGAGCATGAATGACTGTCGTATGATCACGTCCGCCAAATTCTTCTCCTATTTTAGGCAGAGAGGAATCGGTCATTTCTCTAGAGAGGTACATGGCAATTTGTCTTGGATAAGCAACTGATTTCGTCCGTTTCTTCGCTTTGAAATCTTCTAATCGAATATTAAATTGCTGCCCTACAATTCTTTGAATATCTTTAATCGTAATGATCCTTGGCTTCGATGAAGGAATGATGTCCTTTAGGGCCTCAGCTGCTAGATCCGCATTGATGTCTTTATTAATTAGAGAAGAGTAAGCAACGACACGAATCAAAGCACCCTCCAGCTCACGAATGTTACTGTCGATTTGGTTGGCAATATAAAGCATGACTTCATTTGGTATATCTAAGCCTTCTGCCTTTGCTTTTTTTCGCAAGATCGCAATACGCGTTTCTAGATCTGGCGGGGTAATGTCTGTAATTAGACCCCATTCGAATCGGGAGCGTAATCTGTCTTCAAGTGTCGGAATTTCTTTCGGCGGCCGGTCACTAGAAATGACGATTTGCTTACTTTCTTCGTGAAGTGTGTTGAATGTATGGAAAAACTCTTCTTGTGTTTGTTCTTTTCCTGCTAAAAATTGAATATCATCTATCAAAAGCACATCTACATTCCGATAGCGATTACGGAAGTCGACAGCCTTGTTGTCTCGGATTGAGTTGATAAATTCATTTGTAAATTTTTCAGATGATAGATAGACCACTTTGGCTGATGGATTATGGTCTATAACGTAATGACCAATCGCATGCATCAAGTGGGTCTTTCCTAAACCAACGCCTCCATAAATAAAGAGCGGGTTATAAGCTTTTGCTGGTGCTTCTGCGACTGCAAGTGAAGCGGCATGAGCAAAACGGTTGCCTGAACCAATAACAAAAGTATCAAAAGTATATTTTGGATTCAGCATATTTTGTGGAATTTCAACAGGCTCTTCTTTAGACATTTTTTTAATTGGAGACTTTGGCATGGCTTCCACTTCGTCCTGATTTTGAGGAATAATAAATTTGATGCTGAGCTCTTCACCTGTCAGTTCATAGATGGTATCTGCAATTAGGTGGAGATATCTTGACTCCAGCCAGTCTCTAGCAAATTCATTAGGTGCAGTAATTGTGAGTGTATCTCCTTGAAGAGAATGGGCTTTAGTCGACTTCATCCATGTTTCAAAACTGGGTTTACTCAATTTTGTCTCTATTTTTTGAAGTGCTTTATTCCACAGATCCAAAATATTTTCCATAAGGCTTCTCCCCCCTCCTTTTCTTTTTAAAATGACCAGTATCAAACTGTTATAGAACACGAAAAAGAGCAAATGGTCATTACCATTCGTGCACATACTTTGTTGAAAACAATTAATATAGTAGAAAAACGTCTTTTCGACAAATTACACAAGTTGTGGATAAACAATTCAACAAGCTGTGTAATAACTTTCCACAGGT